>NZ_LZKF01000108.1:0-10763 GCF_001672665.1 Mycobacterium sp. E2238
GCCGGGCGTTCCCAGCGCATGGCCGCCGCCCAGGCACCCGCCGAGCACGACGGCCAGGACGGCGACGAGGCAAACGCTGATGGCCCGGGCGCGGCGCGATCGCATGGGGCCATCGTGGCAGCCGGCGAGGATTTTGACAAGTTACTTGTCAATCGCACTGCGGGTGGCACACTCGTCCCATGCGACGCCCTCTGCATCCGGACTGGCAACCCACCGTTCCCGCGTTGGTGAACCTGGTGGCCGCGTCCGGGGCGCCACGGTTGCGGGCGGCGTTTGCCGCGGCGGGACTCGACGGGATCCGCCCGGCGCCAGCGGTCGCGCTCGTACCGTTGGCGGCCGGCGGGCTGCACGCGTCGGATCTGGCCGATCGACTCCAAGTGAGCCGGCAGGCTGTCGCCCAGGCGATCACCGGATTGGAGCGACATGGCTACGTCACCCGCGTTCCCAACCCGCTGGACGCGCGAACCCGAATCATCGAGCTGACGCCACGCGGCCGACAAGCGCTGCACGTAATGCGCTCTAGCGCAGTCGAATTGGAGCGACAGTGGGAGCAGGCCCTGGGGCGGCAGCGATTGACCGAACTCCGTGAAACCTTGCAGATGTTGCTCGCGGCTCAGACCGGGGCGGCGGGAGAATAGCCGTCGCCGGAAATTCCCGTTTCTTGATCTTCGCCGACGGCCTAGGCTCGACCCAAGACAGTGAACAGGAGGCGCCGTGCCCATCTTCATGGTCGAGCGCAACTTTGCCGAGGAACTCGAGCCCGGCCTTGAGGTCGCCGACGGTATCAACCGGATCAACGACCTGGTGGGCGTTCGCTGGATGTACTCGTTCCTGTCGGCGGACAAGCGCAAGACGTATTGCCTGTATGAGGCGCCGTCGCCGGAGGCCATCAGGTCCGCGGCCGCGCGGGCGGGCCTGCCCGCCGACTCCGTCGTCGAAGTGAAAGAGCGCCTGATGCCGGACGGGGCGTTGTCCGACATCTGAGGGCGCTAGCCGAGCAGCTCGTGGTCGGCCGCGTACATCGCCGCCTGCGTGCGGTTGGCGGCCCCGGTTTTGATCAGGATGTTGCGCACGTGGTTCGCGGCGGTGTTGGTGCTGATGAAGAGGCGTTCGCCGATCGCGCGATTGCTCAACCCCTCGGCGAGCAGCCGCAGCACCTCCACCTCCCGTTCGGTCAGGCCGTCCGGCCCCACCGGACCCGCGGCCAATACCGAATCGGCCAGGTCGACGACGCGGGTCTGCCCGATCGCAGCGGCGATTCCGCGCGCCTCGTCGGCCAGGCGCCGGGCATCCTCGGTGCGGCCGCACGACGCGGCGAACACCGCGTGCCGGGCCAGCGTCTCGCTGACATGCACCACCGAGCCCATCCGGCGGTCCATCTCGAGCGCGGCGGCGAAGTGCCGCTCGGCGGCGGCAGCGTCCCCGCAGAGCGCCGCCATCCGGGCCAGATATCGGTCGGCACTCCCGAACAGCGCGACGAACTGGCCGGCCACCAAATTCTTTCCGGCATAACGCGAGACGAATGGGCGCAGCGCGTGGACCGCTTCGCGGTGGGAAAGCCCTAACGCCGCCTCGACCATGAACACCAGCTCCATCGGCCACTGCGCATCCTCGAGGCGGTCGCCGAGGTTGCGGTTGAGCAACTGATTGAGCGCACGGTTCATGCCGCGTTCGCACTGCAACTCGGTGTAGAGGGCAAGCAGCCCGGGCACCCAGCGGCCGGTGAACGTTTCACTGCCGTCGATGAAGCCACCGAACCTTTTCAAGTCGCCGGTCTCGCGGCGGATCATGAACATCTGGACGCCGTTCGAGCCCTCGGTGTCGTCGGAGCCGAACAAATCGCCTGTGCGCAAGGCGATGTCGGCCCATCGTTCGGCGCCGGTGAAGTCACCGCGCAGGTAGGCCAACGCTTGTTCGATGCACGCGCCGACAAAGCCGAAGGCGGGTTGACCGCAGCTTTGGGCCGCGCGCCGCATGTCGGCGGTCGCTGCGGCCAGGCCGTCGGGCCGGCCGGCCAGGTAGCTGACCATGGCGTGGAAGTGCGACGCCGCACCCAACGACTCGTAGTCGCGGCGCGACAGCGCCATGCCCGAGACCTCGGCGGCGCGCTCCGCCTGGATCTCGCTCATCTCCGGGGTCAGGCCTTGCCAGAGGCTCGTCTTCAACGTATGCAGCAGCACCGCCTCGTCGCCGACAACCCGCGCGCGCTCGATCGCGTCGGCGCCGACCTCGCGGGCCCGCTCCGCCTCGCCGGCGAAGGCCAGCGCGCGTCCGAAGCTGCCGAGCGCCTGCACATAGCGCGGGTCATCGGCTTGCAACCCGCACGATTCCAGCGCCGCCGCCAGCAGGTCGGCCGCCTTCGAAGTCGACTGTCCGGGGCGCCAATTCGCTTCCTCGTAGCCGACGGCGGCCTCCAGCCGCATCAGCGGGTCATCCATCGCGCCGATGCGTTCGTAGATGGTCCGCGCCCGCACGAAGAACCCGGCGCGCACGTGGTTGGCGGCCGCGTCCAGGTGCAGCCTGGCCCGCTCCGCGAGGCTGAGCTCGGGAAGCGAGGCGGCCCGCTCGAACCACTTGGCCGCATCCTCATAGGCCAGGCTGTGTTCGGCCATCCGCGCCGCCCGGCCCGCATACCGCAACGCCTGTTCGTGGTAGCCGAGCACGTGCGCCATCAAGAAGTGGTTGGCCAGACGCGGAACGAGCGAGGGGTCGGCACGTCCCTCCAGCGCCTCGGCGGCGCGCGCGTGCATGATCCGCAGGCGCGATGGCGCCATCCCGCCGAGCACCGACTCCCGGGTCAGCGCGTGCACGAACGCGAACTCGCCGTCGGAATCGGGCACCGCGCGCACCAGCCCGACGGCCTCGGCCGAATCGATCGCCGCCAACGTCGCCCCGACTTCCGTGTCGCAGGTCGAGATGAGCGCGGGCAGGTCGAACGTCTGGCCGAGCACCGCCGCCTGCTCGATGACCGCCCGCACGCCCGTCCCCAGCCCGGCGAGGCGGCGGGCGATGGCGTCCCCGATCGATCCGGGCACCGTCTGCTGGGCGCTCAATGTGGCCAGCCCGCCGCGGATTTCGAGGTCGTTGACCAGTTCGGTCAGGAAGAACGGATTGCCGCCGGTCCGCTCGCGCAGCAGGGCGGCGGCCGTGCGCACCGACGCCGGCGCAAGCTGCTGGGTTCGCGCGACGAATTCGGCGATCGCCTCGGTGTCCAGGCCCGCCAGGTCGAGGCGCCGCACCCCGTCGAACCGGTGCAGCTCGGCCAGGCGGGTGGCCAGGTCGTCGGAGCGGTCGGGCTCGGTCGTGCGGAACGTGACCACCACCAGCACACGCACATCGGCGCAGCCGATCAGCACGTGCTCGAGCAGCGCGAGGGTGGGGAGCTGCGCCCAGTGCAGATCGTCGAGGATCAGCGCGACCGGGCGATCGACCGCCAGACGGCGCAGGAAGCCGGTCAGCGCATCGAAGAGGGCCTGCCGCGCCGGCCCGACATCCGGGGCGGGGGCGCCGTCGGGCAAATGCCGAATCACTTCCGGTGCGAGCCGTCGCAATTGAGGGCCCGCGTCGCTCAACGCTTCCGCCATCGAACCCGGCGGACCGGCGACCATCAGGCGGTCGAGCGCTTCGGCGAAGGGCGCGTACGGCAGGTCTTCGTCGGCCGTAGAACTTCCCACCAGCACCGTCACGCCGTGGTCGAACAGCGTTCCAGCCACCTCCGCGGCCAGGCGCGTCTTGCCGGCGCCGGGCTCGCCGCCGATGAACACCGCCTGGCGATTACCCCGCTCGACCCGCTCCCAGGCCTGCTCGAACACCGCCAGTTCCGCGTCGCGACCCACGAGCGGGCCGCGGCGGCGAGCGATCAGTTCGGCCGGGAGCGGGGGCGGCACCCACTGCGCCATGCAAACAAGGTAGCCGCGCCGGTATTGGTCGGTCGATAGTCAGATGTGACTATCGTGGAATGCCCCGGAAATGCTCGGTTGTGGTCATGACGCGCGGCTCACCGACCTCGTAACGTCGCCGCATCAGGACCGGCGAGCAAACAAGGAGGTGTGGGCCATGAGCCTCACAACCGCAACCGACGAATTACGCACCCGGCTCGGCTCACAGGTGATCCTGCCCGGCGACCCGCGGTACGACGAGGCGCGGGCGGTCCACAACGGCATGATCGACAAGCGGCCCGCGGTGATCGCCCGCTGCGGTTCGCCCGCGGACATCGCGACCGCCCTGGAATTCGCGCGGGACCGCAACCTCGTTGTCGCCGTGCGCGGGGGCGGTCACAACGGCCCCGGCTTCGGCACCGTCGACGGCGGGCTGGTCATCGACCTGTCGCCGATGAACCGCATCGACGTCGACGCCGACCGCCGCACCGCCAAGGTCGAGGGCGGGGCGACGTGGGCGCAAGTGGACGGCGCGACGCACGCATACGGGATGGCGGCGCCGTCGGGCATCATCTCCTCCACCGGAGTCGGCGGCCTGACCGTGGGCGGCGGCCACGGCTACCTGTCCCGCAAGTACGGCCTGACCATCGACAATCTGGTCGAGGCCGAGCTGGTGCTGGCCGACGGCCGCGTGGTGCGGGCGTCCGAATCCGAGCATCCCGACCTGTTCTGGGCGCTGCGCGGCGGCGGCGGGAACTTCGGCGTGGTCACGTCATTCACGTTCCGGCTGCATCCCGTGCACACCGTGATCTGCGGTCCCACCGCGTGGCCCGCGTCGGCCACCGCCGATGTCCTCTCGTGGTACCGGGACTTCATGCCGGCGCAGGACGAGGATCTCTACGGATTCTTCGCGGCCATGACCGTCCCGCCGGTGGCGCCGTTCCCCGAGGCTTTCCACCTGCAGAAGGCGTGCGCCGTGGTCTGGTGCTACACCGGCGATCCCGCCGGCGCCGAGGAAGCGTTCGCGCCGGTCCGGCAGATGGAACCGGCCTTCGACGGGCTGGGCGCCGCTCCGTTCCCGGCGCTGCAGTCCACCTTCGACGGCCTGTATCCCAAAGGGCTGCAATGGTACTGGCGCGGAGACTTCTTCCGCACGGTGCCCGACGACGCCGTCGCGGCCCACGCCCGCTTCGCCCAGGAGCTGCCGACCATGCACTCCACGATGCACCTGTACCCGATCGACGGCGCGGTCCATCGGGTGGGCCAATCCGAGACCGCGTGGGCGTACCGGGACGTCAACTTCTCGCAAGTCATCGCGGGCGTGGATCCGGACCCGGCGAATGCGGAGTTGTTGAAGCGCTGGGCCGTTGACTACTGGGACGCCGCCCATCCGTACTCGGCCGGCGGCGCCTACGTGAACTTCATGATGGACGAGGGCCAAGAGCGGGTCCGCGCCACCTACGGCCCGAACTACCAGCGGCTCACGGAGGTCAAGGCGCAATACGATCCCGGCAATGTGTTCCGCATCAACCAGAACATCCGGCCCGCGCGCTGAACTGTTGCGGCTACGGCGTTTTGAGGAAGACGTCGTTGAGCGTGACGGTGCGCAGGTTGCGCTCGCGGATGGTGTCGACGAGCTGCGGGTAGACGTGCGTCACGGGCAGATGATTGAGGTGCCCGATGACGATGGCCTGCGGCGTGAAGTACTGATCGGCCATCTGCACGATGTACTCCTCGGTGATCAACGTCGAATCCGACAGCGAACCCGACCATAACGTCGGCACGGTGTAGCCCAGGTCGGCGGCCACGGCGTCGACGACGGCATTGCGCTTCGCGTACGGCGGCCGCCAGTATGGCTTTGCGCCGATGCCGTACGTCTTCTTCAGGAATTCGTCGTTGCGGCTGAGCTGTTGGGCCACTTGCTCTTTGGGCAGCGTCGTGAGGTCAGGGTGCGACCACGTGTGGTTGCCGAGTTGGATCTGTCCGCTGTCGACCAGGGGCCGCAGCATCTCCTTGTTCTCGGTCCAGGAGTCGTAGGTGCCGTTGACGAAGTACGTCAGCCGCACGCCGGTGTCTTTGGCGAACTGGGTGTACGCCCGCACCACCTCGCTGTTGACCCCGTCGTCGACGGTCAGCGCGAGCAGGTCGCCCTCGCCGGGGATCTTCATCAGCGCGCCCCCGCCGGGCAGCGGGATGCGGGCGCTCAGCGGCGGCGGCGGCAACAGCGCCGTCGGGGCGGTCGGGCCCGAGGTCGCGGCGCCGGAAGCCGCCGGCGCCTGAGCGAACGTTCGCGGCTGCGGGTCGACCACCAGTCGGGCCGCGCCGACGCCGGCGACGACCGACGCGGCGAGCGAACCGAGGAACTGGCGGCGATTCATCGCGGGCAGGCGAAGGCCCGGAGCAAACGTCGGACGGGGTGATCCGGACCGGGCCCGGTGTTGGCTGCGCCGCTGCGCGCTTGGAGCCGACCCCCGGAGGGGCCGCCCGTCGTACACGAAATCGCCAGCCATCAGCAGCGAACCGTACCACTACCAGGAACAATATGTCGGATGCGTTACGGGAGGGTCAGCTGTGAATTTCGCGATCAGTGTGATTCCGTGCCGCCGCGTTGGGGCAGCTGGACCGGCTCGGCGGCGGGTGTCCCCAGCGTCGAGGCCAGCCAGGGCAGCGCCGCCTCAAATGCCCCGGCGGCAAACGGCCAGTCATGCTTGCCCGGCTGACTGACCACGGCGCAGGTGATGCCGTTGGCGCTGGCCGCGGCGCACAACGCGTTGGCGGCGGCGTCCTGGCCCTCCGGATTGGCGGCGGGGTCGGTGCTGGGAGCGCTCCCGGTGGGGTTGGCCTCCTCGGCGACGTTGCGCGGCTCCGACGATCCCGGAACGTCGAACCAGCCCGACAAGCCGGTGTACCGACCATGCCGCGCGATCACCGTGAGCGGGTCGAATGCCGCCCAGGCGGCGCGGTCGCCGCCGAACAGTTTGGCGATCGTCTGATCCTTGGGGCCGACGTTCGGGCTGCGGTCACCGGCGATGTCCACGAACGCGCTGAACAGCTCCGGATGCATGACGGCCAGGTCGACCGCGCAGGTACCGCCCATCGACCATCCGGCGACGCCCCAGTTGGCCCGGTCGGCGCTGACGCCGAAGTTCGACACCATGAACGGCACGATGTCCTTGGAGAGGTGATCTGCGGCGTTGCCCCGGCTGCCGTTGACGCACTCGGTGTCGTTGTCGAACGAACCGGTGGGATCAACGAACACCAGCACCGGCGAGAAGCCGCGATGGGCGGCGGCGAAGTTGTCGATGGCGGTGAACGCGCCGCCAGGGCCGAGCCAGTCGGCCGGGGTGTTGAACGCCGAGCTGATCATCATGACCGCCGGCAGTCGAGGCGGCGGATTGCTGTTGAACCATGCCGGCGGCAGATAAACCAGTTCCCGGCGGTGGCGAAAGTGCGAGGCGTTGTCATCGATGTCCACCGGCACCACCACGCCCTTGGTCGGCCTGGTACCGGCGACCTGCATCTCGGTGACCCGGAGCCGGTCGATCTGGTCGGGCAGCGGCACCGAGGTGAGTTGGTTCCAGGCGGCGAGCGCTGTCGGGAAGTAGCCCACCCAGCCGTTCAACGCCAGCGCCGCGCACAAGGCGCACAGCGGTATGGAGAGCACCGCCACCCCGCGACGCCACCAGCGGGCGCCCCGCCAGCCCACCAGGAAGACCGCGGCGGCCAGGCCGCTCAGCGCGATCCACAGCCACAGCGTCGTCGGCGCCGGGTCCCCGGCCACGCCGAGCGACGTGATGTACCAATACGCGAGCGCGGTCACCGCGACGGCCGCGATCAGGGCCACGGGCAGCACCCGCTTCAGCCAGCGCGGCGCACGCCACTGGATCGCGATGATCAACACCAGCAGCGTCAGCCCCTGCACGGCAGGCGGAAACCAGCCGTGCAGCAGGGACAGTCGTCCGAAGAATTGGTCCAACGGTCGTTGCCTTTGCTGAGTCGATCGCTGCGTGGGCGGACCCGTGGTCTTTTCGAACGCGGGGGGTCGCAACAACTATCCCACACCGGTCCCACCCGCCCGCCTGCCAGCGTGGCGTGTGGGCGCGGTGATCTAGGCGGCCGTGACGCTGCTGAACGAGCGCAGCCGCAGGCTGTTGGCGACCACGAAAACGCTGGAAAAGGCCATCGCGGCGCCCGCCAGCATCGGGTTGAGCATGCCGAGTGCGGCGAGCGGGATCGCGGCGATGTTGTAGCCGAAGGCCCAGAACAGGTTGGCCTTGATGGTGCTCAGCGTGCGCCGGGACAGCCGGATCGCATCGACCGCGGCGCATAGGTCACCGCGCGTGACGGTGAGGTCGGCGGCTTCGATCGCGACGTCGGTGCCGGTGCCCATTGCCACCCCGAGGTCGGCGGTCGCCAAAGCCGCGGCGTCGTTGACGCCGTCGCCGACCATCGCGACGACCTTGCCTTCGCACTGCAGCCGCCGGATGGCGGCGACCTTGTCGGCCGGCAGCGTCTCGGAGACGACCTGCGTGATGCCGACCTGGTCGGCGATCCGATCGGCGACCGTCGCGTTGTCGCCGGTCAGCAGGATGGGCGTCAGGCCCAGCCGCTTGAACTGCCGGACCGCTGCGGCGCTGGTCGGTTTGACGGTGTCGGCGACCACCAGCACCCCACGGGCGCGGCCGTCCCAGCCGACGGCGACCGCGGTTTTGCCCGCACTCTCGGCGCGGGCCTTGCCCGCCGACAGCGCGCCGTCCAGCGGCTGGCCCCAGTCGGCCAGCAGGCTCGCCCGCCCGATGACGACGGTGCGGCCGTCGACGTCTCCTCGCACGCCGCTGCCTTCGAGGCTGGCGAAGCGCTCGGCGGGGTGCAGGGCACCGAGCTCGGCTTTCGCGGCGTGGGCGATGGCTCGAGCGATGGGATGTTCGGACGCATCCTCGAGCGCACCGGCGTAGCGCAGCAGCGTTTGGCGGTCGGTCCCCGGCCCAGTGATCACGTCGACGAGAGTCATCTTGCCGGTGGTAACGGTGCCCGTTTTGTCGAGCACGATCGTGTCGACCCTGCGGGTGGACTCCAGGACTTGGGGCCCCCTGATCAGCACTCCGAGCTGAGCCGCGCGGCCGGTGCCGACCAGTAGTGCGGTCGGGGTCGCCAGGCCCAGCGCGCACGGGCAGGCGATGATCAGCACCGCGACGGCCGCGGTCAGTCCCGCGATGAGTGGGAAGCCCAGCGCGACCCACGCACCGAGCGTCGCCAGGGCGATGCCGATCACCACGGGGACGAACACGCCGGAGATGCGGTCGGCGAGCCGCTGCACCTCGGCCTTGCCCGATTGGGCCTCCTCGACCAGCTTGGCCATGTGCGCGAGCTGCGTGTCGTCGCCTACCCGGGTGGCGCGGACGACGAGGCGCCCGCCGGCGTTGACCGTGGCCCCGGTGACGGGGTCGCCCTCGCCGACCTCGACGGGGACGGATTCGCCGGTGAGCATCGAGGCGTCCACGGCCGACGAACCCGAGACCACGATGCCGTCGGTGGCGATCTTCTCCCCGGGCCGGACCACGAAGTCGTCCCCGACGGCGAGGCGGTCCACGGGGACGCGGGTTTCGGCGCCGTCCCGAAGCACCGCGACCTCCTTGGCGCCGAGCTCCAGCAGGGCGCGCAGCGCGGCGCCCGCCGTCCGCTTCGAACGCTTCTCGAAGTACCGCCCGGCCAGTACGAACAGGGTCACCCCCGCGGCGACCTCGAGGTAGATGTTGCCGGCGCCGTCGGAGGGGCGGACGGTCAATTCGAAGCCGTCGCGCATCCCCGGTTCGCCGGCCGTCCCGAAGAACAGCGCATATAACGACCACAGGAACGCCGCCAGCGTGCCGATCGAGACCAGCGTGTCCATGGTGGCGGCCCCGCGTTTGAGGTTGGTCCAGGCGGCGGCATGAAACGGGCGGCCGCCCCACACGACGACCGGTGCGGCCAGGACCAGCGATGCCCACTGCCAATAGCGGAACTGCAACGCGGGCACCATCGCCATGGCGATCACCGGGCCGGCGAGGACGGCCGTGGTGATCAGCCGGGTGCGCAGAGCGCCCAGCTCCGGCCCGTCGGCCTGCGCGGGTGCCTCCCGTCGGGGCGGCAGCGCTGCCGTGTAACCGGCCTGTTCGACGGCCGCGATCAGCAACCGCGGGTCGTATCCCGAGGGGATCGTAAGCGCGGCCTTTTCAGTGGCGTAGTTGACGGTGGCGACCACGCCGTCGAGCCGGTTGAGCTTCTTCTCGATCCGGGCGGCGCAGGACGCGCACGTCATCCCCGCGATCTTCAGCTCGATTTGGCTCACCGGCGCCGCGCTCATGCCACCAGCACGGCCTCGTAGCCGGCCTCGTCCACCGCGCCGAGGACCGCGGCCGCGTCGACGGGAACAGAACTCGTGACCAGCAGCCTGCCCGTGTCGGCACTGACGTCCACGCGCTCAACACCGGGGAGGCGGCCGACCTCATCCTTGACGGCGGCCTCGCAGTGGCCACAGCTCATCCCGTCGACCCGGTATTCGCTCGTGGTCATGTCATTCCCTTCCTGATACCCCGGCGGGGTATGCCAATTTTCAACGTCCGCGTCCCCGCGAGGTATTCCCACACCGAGCCGTTGGCGCAACCGGGCGCCGGCGGGGAAACCTCGGAGGCAACGGGGCACCACCATTCTGCCTGGTGGAAGCGCCAAGACCGCGGCCGGGATCGGCCACGACCGGCTCAGACGTAGCCCACGCCGATATCGACTGAAAGCTGGGTCGCCGTGACCAACCGGGACTGGTCGGAAACAAGCCAAGCGACGGCGTCGGCGATGTCCTCCGGCCGGGCGATCCCCTCGGGCAACAGCGGCTTGTGCAGGCCCCGCAAG
>NZ_LZKF01000109.1:0-21656 GCF_001672665.1 Mycobacterium sp. E2238
CGGCCAGCGCGGACACGTCGTGCACGGAGGCGATGGTGGCGACCACGACGCCGGGTGCCTCGGGCGTCGCGGCCGGCATCCGCAAGACCTGGATCTTCCAGGCCTTCGACGATGAGCACGAGGTGCTGATCATGTCGGAGCTGCCCGACGAGGAAAGCGCGCGGCGCTGGATCGAGCATCCCGACGCCGCGGCCGAGTGGATGTCCGGCGCCGGAATGGGGCCGTACCCACCGATATTCGTCGGCCGATTCACCAACATGATGCGCATCGAGGCGGACTGAGCGGCACCGCGATGTTCGTGTGCCTGTGTAACGGGGTCACCAGCCAAACGGTGACGGAGGCGGTGGCGGCCGGGGCCTGCACCACCAAGGACGTCGCCCAGGCGTGCGGAGCGGGCGCCGACTGCGGGCGGTGCCGGCGCACCGTACAGGCGATGCTGCGATCATCGGATCCGACCGGCGGGCCGACTCGCTCCGGGCCCCGCTAGCGGCGCACGCTGCCGTCCGGCGACATCGGCTGGACGAGTTCGACCAGCAGGGGCGGGATTTCGAGCCGCGGCAGCACCACCTCGACGAGCACCATGCTGTCGCGGTGCTGAGCGGCCGCGGTTAAGGCGTCATCGAGCTCGCCGTAGGTCCGCACCCGGAACGCCAGGTGCTCGGTGACCCCCAGCGCGTTGGGGATGTCCGTCCACTTCCAATTCACGATGTCGTTGTACGGCGCCGTCTCTCCGTGGATCGCCCGTTCGACGGTGTAGCCGTCGTTGTTGACCACCACGATGACGGGGGACAGCCCTTCGCGCGAGAAGGTGCCGAGCTCTTGGACGGTCAGTTGGGCGGCGCCGTCGCCGATGAGCAGCACGGTCCGGCGGTCCGGATGTGCCACGCCGGCGCCCAGTGCGGCGGGCAGCGTGTAACCGATTGAGCCCCAAAGGGGTTGGCCGATGAACGTGACACCCTGGGGCAACCGGTGGTCGGCCATGCCGTAGAAGGAGGTGCCCTGGTCGGCGAGGACCACGTTGCCCGGCGTGAGGGCCGTGCAGAGGCGGTCCCACAGCATCTCTTGCGTCAGCGGTTGATCGCGCGGCGGGGGCGGGGGCAGATCGTCGGCGGGCGGCGCCGCCACCGGAGGCGACGTGATCGGGCGCCGGGTCAAGATGGTCGACAGCGCCTCCAGCGCGGCGCCCATCTCCAGCGGCGCGAAGACCTCGCCGGCCACGCTGCTTTGGTACTGCCCGACGTCGATGGTCCGCGCCGGGTCGATCCGCTGGCTGAAGAAGCCGCTGACCATGTCGGTGAACACCACGCCCGCGGTCACCAGGACCGGTGCCTCCTCGATCGCGGTGCGCACCGCCGGGACGCTGGCCGAGCCGGCGTAGATCCCCAGGTAGTTGGGCGAGCTTTCGTCGAGCAGGCTTTTGCCCCACATCAGGGTGGCGTAGGGCACCACGTCGGCCGCCAGCAGCGCCTCGAGTTCCTTGACCACCTGCAACCGGTGCACCAGCAAGTCGGCCAACACGGTCAGCTGGTGGTCGGCGATGAGCCCGGAGGCGGCCTCGGCGAACAGGGACAGCGCGCGCGGGCTGGTGCCGCCGGGGTAGCGGGGCAGCGGATCACCGGGCGGCTCGGTGGGGAAGCGCGCCACGTCGGTCGACAGCAGGATGTACCCGGGCCGCTTCTGCTCGCGCACCTCCGAGAGCACCCGGTCGATCTCACGGCGGGCGTTCGCGGGCATGAGGTTGGCCTGGGCGCAGGTGATCTCGCGGCTGACCCGGAAGAAGTGCTCGAAGTCGCCGTCACCCAGCGAATGGTGCAGCGCGCGCCGGGTGCCCTGCGCGTCCTTGGACGGCCCGCCGACGATGTGCACCACGGGCACCTGTTCGGCATAGCTGCCCGCGATGGCGTTGGCCGCGGACAATTCGCCCACGCCGAAAGTCGTTACCACGGCGGACATTCCGCGCAGGCGGCCGTATCCGTCGGCGGCGTAGCCGGCGTTCAGCTCGTTGGCGTTGCCCACCCAGCGGATGCTGGGGTGCGCGACGATGTGGTCGAGGAATTCCAGGTTGTAGTCGCCGGGAACGCCGAAGATCTCGGTGACGCCGAGTTCGGCGAGGCGGTCCAGCAGGTAGTCGCCGACGGTGTAGACGGGCTCGGTCGCTGCGTCAGGCACAAGCACGACGGTACCTCGGTCGAATCCGTTCCGGGCGGGACGCCGTTTCAGGATCGTGCGGGCCATGGCACTCAAGGAATCCCGCGACATCGTCATCGAAGCCAGCCCGGAGGAGATCCTGGACGTCATCGCCGATTTCGAGGCGATGCCGGAATGGTCCGAACCCCACCAGAGTGCGGAGGTCCTCTCGACCGGGGACGACGGGCGGCCCAGCCAAGTGAAAATGAAGGTGAAGGTCGCCGGGATCACCGACGAACAGGTGGTGGCCTACACCTGGGCGGACGACGCGGTGAGCTGGACGCTGGTGAGTTCCTCGCAGCAAAAGGCGCAGGACGGCAAGTACACCCTGATACCGCAGGGCGAGGCGACCCTGGTGAAGTTCGAGCTCCTCGCGGACCCGAATGTGCCACTGCCCGGATTCGTCCTGAAACGCGCCGTCAAGGGCACCATCGATTCGGCGACCAAGGCGCTGCGCGAGCGGGTGCTGAAAGTGAAGAAGGGCAACTAATCGCGGTGGACGACGGCGGCCCCCTCGCCGGGGTGAAGGTGATCGAGCTCGGCGGCATCGGACCGGGCCCGCACGCCGGGATGATGCTCGCCGACCTCGGGGCCGATGTGGTGCGCGTGCGGCGCCCGGGTGGCCTCACGATGCCGCCCGAGGACCGCGATCTGCTGCACCGCGGGAAGCGGATCGTCGACCTCGACGTCAAGGCGCAGCCTCAGGCGCTGCTCGATCTCGCCGCCAAAGCCGACGTGTTGCTGGACTGTTTCCGGCCCGGCACCTGCGAGCGGCTCGGCATCGGTCCCGACGAGTGTGCGGCGGTCAATCCGCGACTGATCTTCGCGCGAATCACCGGCTGGGGGCAGGACGGCCCGCTGGCCCAGACGGCGGGGCACGACATCAACTACCTGTCGCGGACCGGCGCGCTCTCGGCGCTGGGCTACGCTGACCGGCCCCCGATGCCGCCGCTGAATCTCGTCGCCGACTTCGGTGGCGGTTCGATGCTGGTGCTGCTCGGCATCGCGGTCGCGCTGTACGAGCGCGAACGTTCGGGCCGGGGGCAGGTCATCGACGCGGCGATGGTGGACGGCGTCAGCCTGCTCGCTCAGATGATGTGGACGATGAAGGCGACCGGGGCGCTGCGTGACCGGCGCGAGTCGTTTCTGCTCGACGGCGGCGCGCCGTTCTACCGCTGCTACGAGACCTCCGACGGCAAATACGTGGCCGTCGGAGCCATCGAGCCGCAATTCTTCGCGGCGCTGCTGACCGGCCTCGGCCTGTCGCCCGAGGAGGTGCCCGGCCAGCTCGACGTCGGGGCGTACCCGCAGATGTACGAGGTCTTCGCGAAACGGTTCGGCAGCCGGACACGCGAGGAGTGGACGACCATCTTCGCCGGCACCGATGCGTGCGTCACTCCGGTGCTGACGTGGAGCGAAGCGGCGGGCGACGAACACCTGCGGGCGCGGTCCACGGTGATCACCGCCCACGGCGTCGACCAGGCCGCACCCGGTCCGCGCTTCTCGCGCACCCCGGCCGCACCGGTCGGGCGACCGCCCGCGGCCACCACGCCCCTCGCCGAAATCGACTGGTAGACAACCTGTTACGTCGAACCATTCCGCACCGGGGCCGGCATTGCTAGGTTGAGCGCAGTGGCCGTAAAAGCATCACGGGAATTCGTCGTCGACGCGCCGCCAGAAGTGGTCATGGAGGCGCTGACCGATGTCTGCGTACTGGCGGAGTGGTCACCGCTCCACAAACACATCGAAGTGATCGACCGTTATCCCGACGGTCGGCCCCACCATGTGAAGACGACGATCAAGATTCTCGGGCTCGTCGACAAGGAAGTCCTGGAATATCACTGGGGTCCCGATTGGGTCGTCTATGACGCCAGAGGGACTTCCCAGCAGCACGGCCAGCACGTCGAGTACAACCTCAAACCCGAAGGTCTCGACAAGACCCGGGTGCGCTTCGACGTCACGGTCGAGCCGGGCCGGCCGATGCCCGCCTTCATCGTCCGGCGGGCCAGCGAAAGCGTTCTCGACTCATCGGTAAAGGGGTTGTGCGAATTGGTAAAGCGCGGCAAAGGTTCGACGGAGCCGCAATAGTCGGCGGCTCGCATTTTGCGTGCGCCAGCGGCTGAGCGGTTGCTAACTTATTAGCAGTGGCCGTTCAAGCGTCGTCGGAAATCGTCATTGACGCGCCTCCGGAAGTGATCATGGAGGCGCTGGCCGACATGGACGCCGTGCCGTCATGGTCGTCGGTACACAAGCGGGTCGAAGTCGTAGACAAGCATCCCGACGGCCGACCGCACCACGTGAAGGTCACCATCGCGGTGACCGGCATCCACGACACGGAGCTGCTCGAATACCACTGGGGCCCGGACTGGATGGTGTGGGACGCCCAGAAGACTGCCCAGCAACGCGGCCAGCACGGGGAGTACACCCTTACCAGGGAGGGCTACGACACGACCAGGGTGCGGTTCGCCATCACGGTCGAACCATTCGCCCCGCTGCCCGAGTTCTGGGTCAGCCGGGCCCGCAAGAAGATCCTCGATTCCGCGCTGGAGGGACTGCGTAAGCGCGTGATGGAGGGTTTCGGCCCTGCTACGTAGCCGACCGGTCACGCAGGGTGGCCAGCCGCCTGATCGCCTCGTCGAGTGTGTCTTCGCGTTTGCAGAAGGTGAACCGCACCAGGTGATTCCACACGTCGGGATGGGAGCCCGCCGGATCGCAGAACGGCGACAGCGGAATGGCCGCCACCCCGACCTTTTCGGGTAGCGCCGCACAGAACGCGGCGCTGTCGTCGTAGCCCAGCGGGCGGGGGTCGGCACACAGGAAGTAGGTGCCGGCGCTGTCGTGCACCTCGAAGCCGATCTCGGAGAGCCCGGCGGCCAGCCGGTCGCGACGGGCCCGCAAAGAGCTGCAAAGCCCGGCCACCCACGCGTCCTCGGTGTCGAGCGCGAGAGCCACCGCGGGCTGGAACGGCGCGCCTGAAACATAGCTCAGGTACTGCTTGGCCGCACGCACCCCGGCGATGAGTTCCGCTGGGCCACAAGCCCATCCGATTTTCCAGCCGGTGCAGTTGAACATCTTGGCCGCGCTGGAGATGGTGATCGTCCGCTCGCCCATGCCGTCGAAGCCGGCCAGGGGCAAGTGCCGATGGCCGTCGAACACCAGGTGCTCGTACACCTCGTCGGTGATCACCAAGAGGTCGGCGGCGACGGCGACCTCCGCGATGGCGGTCAGCTCGGCCGCGCTGAGCACCGTTCCGGTCGGGTTGTGCGGTGAGTTGACGATCAGCGCGCGGGTCCGGGGCGTTACCGCCCGGCGCAGGGCGTCGGCGTCCAAGGCGAATCCGCGGCCGTGGGGGACCAGGGGCACGGTGACCCGGTGCGCGCCGGCCATCGCCACCACCGGGGAGTAGGAGTCGTAGAACGGCTCGATCAGCAGGACCTCCGAGCCGGGTTCGATCAGGCCCAGCACAGCGGACGCGATGGCCTCGGTCGCACCGACCGTCACCAGCACTTCGGTGTCGGGGTCGTATTCGATGCCGAAGTGGCGCCGCCGCTGGGCGGCGATTGCGTGCCGCAGCGGTGCGACGCCGATGCCGGGCGGGTACTGGTTGTTTCCCTCGGCGATGGCGTCCTGGGCGGCCTTCAACATGGCCGCGGGCCCGTCCTCGTCCGGGAAGCCCTGGCCGAGGTTGACCGCGCCGACCCGCGCGGCCAGCGCCGACATCTCGGCGAACACCGTCGTCGCGTAGGGACGCAGTCGCGAGACCGTCATGCTGGTCGAGCTTAGGGTGGCCGACGAAGCGCGAGTGTGCGGCTGGCCGCGCATTGGCAGCCGAGTGTGCGGCCAGCCGTACCGTCGGCATACTGACCAGCGGTGATCGGCCCAACCAACAGGTTGGCCGGGCACTTTGTTAGGGTGCGGTATCTGGACCTACCTTTAATACGGATCCGAAACCCACTTGTGAAGAGGAACTCGACATGTCCGAAGAAGCCTTCATCTATGAGGCCATCCGCACACCGCGGGGCAAGCAAAAAAACGGCTCGCTGAACGAGGTCAAGCCGGTAAACCTCGTCGTCGGACTGGTCGACGAGCTGCGCAGGCGCAACCCCGACCTGGACGAGAACCTGATCAGCGACCTGATCCTCGGGGTGGTGTCGCCGGTCGGTGACCAGGGCGGCGACATCGCCCGGACCGCGGCGCTGGTGGCTGGGCTGCCCGAGACCACCGGCGGCGTGCAGCTCAACCGGTTCTGCGCCTCGGGCCTCGAGGCCGTCAACACGGCCGCCCAGAAGGTGCGCTCCGGCTGGGACGACCTGGTGCTGGCCGGCGGTGTGGAGTCGATGAGCCGCGTCCCGATGGGCTCCGACGGCGGCGCCTGGGCGCTCGACCCCGAGACCAACTACCGGATCGGTTTCGTGCCGCAGGGCATCGGCGCCGACCTGATCGCCACCATCGAGGGCTTCTCCCGCGAGGACGTCGACGCCTACGCGCTGCGCTCGCAGCAGAAGGCCGCCGAGGCCTGGTCGGGCGGCTACTTCGCGAAGTCGGTCGTGCCGGTGCGCGACCAGAACGGTCTGGTCATCCTCGACCACGACGAGCACATGCGGCCCGAAACCACGATGGAGGGCCTGGCCAAGCTGAAGACCGCGTTCGACGGCATCGGCGAAATGGGTGGCTTCGACGACGTGGCACTGCAGAAGTACCACTACGTCGAGAAGATCAACCACGTGCACACCGGGGGCAACAGCTCCGGCATCGTCGACGGCGCCGCGCTGGTGCTGGTGGGCTCGGAGGCTGCCGGCAAGTCGCAGGGCCTGACCCCGCGCGCTCGCATCGTCGCCACGGCGACCAGCGGTTCCGACCCGGTCATCATGCTGACCGGCCCGACCCCGGCGACCCGCAAGGTCCTCGACCGCGCCGGACTGACCGTCGACGACATCGACCTGTTCGAACTGAACGAGGCGTTCGCGTCGGTGGTGTTGAAGTTCCAGAAGGACCTCAACATTCCCGACGAGAAGCTGAACGTCAATGGTGGCGCCATCGCGATGGGCCACCCGCTGGGCGCCACCGGCGCCATGATCACCGGCACCATGGTCGACGAGCTCGAGCGCCGCAACGCGCGTCGCGCGCTGATCACGCTGTGCATCGGCGGCGGCATGGGTGTCGCCACCATCATCGAGAGGGTTTAAGACCATGGCAGAGAACACCATCCAGTGGGATAAGGATGCCGACGGCATCGTCACACTGACGCTCGACGACCCGACCGGGTCCGCGAACGTGATGAACGAGCACTACAAGGAATCGATGCACAAGGCCGTCGAACGCCTTGCCGCGGAGAAGGATTCGGTCACCGGCGTGGTGATCACGAGCGCGAAGAAGACGTTCTTCGCCGGCGGCGATCTCAAGAGCATGATCAACGCCGGCCCAGAGAACGCCGGCGACGTCTTCACCGAGGTCGAGGACATCAAGCGCGACCTGCGGGCCCTGGAGACCCTGGGCAAGCCGGTGGTGGCCGCCATCAACGGCGCCGCGCTCGGCGGCGGCCTGGAGATCGCGCTGGCGTGTCACCACCGCATCGCCGCGGACGTCAAGGGCCTAGTTGTGGGCCTGCCCGAGGTGACGCTGGGCCTGCTTCCCGGCGGAGGCGGCGTGGCGCGCACGGTGCGGATGTTCGGCATCCAGAACGCGTTCATGAACATCCTGTCGCAGGGCACTCGCTTCAAGCCGGACAAGGCCAAGGAGATCGGGCTGATCGACGAGCTCGTCGGCTCCGCCGAGGAACTGGTGCCCGCCGCCAAGGCGTGGATCAAGGCGAACCCCGACTCGCACACCCAGCCGTGGGATGCCAAGGGCTACAAGATGCCCGGCGGCACCCCGTCGAGCCCCGGGCTGGCCGGCATCCTGCCGTCGTTCCCGGCGCTGCTGAAGAAGCAGCTCAAGGGTGCGCCGATGCCGGCGCCGCGAGCCATCCTGGACGCGGCCGTCGAGGGTGCGCAGGTGGACTTCGACACCGCCACCCGCATCGAGAGCCGCTACTTCACCTCTCTGGTCACCGGCCAGGTCGCCAAGAACATGATCCAGGCGTTCTTCTTCGACCTGCAGCACATCAACGGCGGCGGCTCGCGCCCCGACGGCATCGAGCCGGTCAAGATCAACAAGATCGGTGTGCTGGGCGCGGGCATGATGGGCGCCGGCATCGCCTACGTCTCCGCCAAGGCCGGCTTCGACGTGGTACTCAAGGACGTCAGCCTCGAGGCGGCCGAGAAGGGCAAGGGGTACTCGGAAAAGCTTGAGGCCAAGGCGCTTCAGCGTGGCAAGACCACCGAGGAGAAGAGCAAGGCGCTCCTCGACCGCATCACGCCGTCGGCCGACCCCGCTGACTTCAAGGGCGTCGACTTCGTGATCGAGGCGGTGTTCGAGAACCAGGAGCTCAAGCACAAGGTGTTCCAGGAGATCGAGGACATCGTCGAGCCGAACGCGCTGCTCGGGTCCAACACCTCGACGCTGCCGATCACCGGTCTGGCGACCGGCGTCAAGCGGCAGGAGGACTTCATCGGGATCCACTTCTTCTCGCCGGTCGACAAGATGCCACTGGTCGAAATCATCAAGGGCGAGAAGACTTCTGACGAGGCGCTGGCCCGCGTCTTCGACTACACGCTGGCCATCGGCAAGACCCCGATCGTGGTCAACGACAGCCGCGGCTTCTTCACCAGCCGGGTGATCGGCACGTTCGTCAACGAGGCCCTGGCGATGCTTGGTGAGGGCGTCGAACCGGCGTCGATCGAGCACGCCGGCTCGCAGGCCGGCTACCCGGCCCCGCCGCTGCAGCTGTCCGACGAGCTGAACCTCGAGCTGATGCACAAGATCGCGGCCGCCACCCGCAAGGGTGTCGAGGACGCGGGCGGCACCTACGAGCCGCACCCGGCCGAGGCCGTCGTGGAGAAGATGATCGAGATCGGCCGCCCGTCGCGGCTCAAGGGCGCGGGCTTCTACGAGTACGTCGACGGCAAGCGCACCGGGCTGTGGCCGGGCCTGCGGGAGACGTTCAAGTCCGGTTCGTCGGAGCCGCCGCTGCAGGACATGATCGACCGGATGCTGTTCGCCGAGGCGCTGGAAACCCAAAAGTGCCTCGACGAGGGCGTTTTGACCTCGACGGCCGACGCCAACATCGGCTCGATCATGGGCATCGGCTTCCCGCCGTACACCGGTGGTAGCGCGCAGTTCATCGTCGGCTACGAGGGTGCGGGCGGTAAGGGCAAGGAAGCCTTCGTGGCCCGTGCCCGTGAGCTGGCCGCCAAGTACGGCGACCGCTTCCTGCCGCCGGACTCGCTGACGTAGGTCTCGCAGTCGCGAAAGCCCCCGAAGCGCTTGTCTTCGGGGGCTTTTGCGTGGGCTGACACGCGGGACATAAAACGTTGCGACGGCGTACGGCGTGTCGTCGCACCTGGTTATGTGTCGCGGCGCTGGAAGAGGTAGTACCGGGCCGGCGTCTTCTCGGCGCGGTCCAGCTCGCGCTCGTCGCCGGCCGACAGCATCGTCCAGGTGGGCGCGAAGCGTCGTTCCATCTCGGTGTGGTCGATGCCGCGCACTCCCACCCTGCCGCCGGGAACGAATGCGACGATCAGCAGCCGCGCGTCGGGGGCAGCCACCGCGCTGATCTCCCGGACATAGGCCTCGCGATCGTCGTCGCTCATGTTGTGCAGGCAACCGTTGTCGACGATCAACTCGAAGTTCGAGCCGACGCCGGTCCGGCTCAGCTGTGTGACGTCGGCCTGGACGAAGTCGACCGCCGCGCCGGCGGCCCCTGCCTTGGCGCGTGCCCGCTCGAGGGGCTTGGCGACGAAGTCGACCGCGGTGACCTTCCAACCGTGCTGGGCGAGATAGATCGAGCAGTCACCGGTTCCGCACCCGACTTCGAGGGCCGAGCCCCGCGGGAGCGCAGGCGTGTCGGCCGTCCCCTCGACCAGGCTCCGCACGCTCTCCGCGAGCGGGTGACCGTCCCAGGGAGTGAAGCCGATGCGGTAGAAAATCCGAAACAGCGTCTGCTTGGAAGCCATACCCCACCCTAAGCGTGATCGCCGCGGGGTTACTTGGAGGCGGCGGCGATTCGGCGCCATTGCTCGCGCGGGAACACCTTCGGGTCGGCCAGCAGCACCTGGACGCACACGTGGTCGGCGCCAGCCGAACGATGCTCGGCGACCCTGCGCATGATCGCCTCCTCGTCACCCCACGCGATGATGGCGTCGAAGAGCCGATCGCTCACCTGGGTCAGGTCCTCTTCGGCGAACCCGGTGCGCAGCAGGTTGTTGGCATAGTTGGGCAACGCCAAATATGCCCGCAGCCAGTCGGTTCCGATGCGCCGCGCCTCGTCGGCGCTGTCGGTCAGGATCACCGTCTGCTCCGGCAGCAGCAGGGGGCCGTCGCCCAAAGTCGAACGGGCAGAGGCGGTGTGGTCCGGGGTGACCAGGTAGGGGTGGGCCCCGCGGGCGCGGGTCGCGGCCAGTTCCAACATCTTCGGGCCGAGCGCGGCCAAGACCCGACTTTCGGCCGGTACGGGACGTGGGGCGGCATCGAGCCCGTCCAGGAACGCCGCCGTCGCCGCCAGCGGTTTGCGGTAGCGCCCGGGTTGGCCCGCGTCGATCAGCGGCGCGTGGCTGACGCCGATGCCAAGCAGGAAGCGGTTCCCGTGCTCGGCGGTCAACGTGGCATAGGAGTCAGCGACGTCGCCGGGGGCATGCATCCACAGGTTGAGGATCCCGGTGGCGATCACGGTCCGCTTCGTCGCGGCGAGCAAGTTGCCGACCGCGTCGAACACCGGGCCGCCGACGTCGGGTATCCACAGCGCCGGAAAGCCCAACTCATCCAATTCCGCCGCAGCCTCGGCGGATTCGGACGGATCGCCGTATCGCAGCTGACTGCTCCAGATTCCCACACCGGTTAGTTCCATGGGCGGTCGTTCCTTTCGTTCGCTTGTAGGTCGGTTGCGCTGTAGTCGGGCACGAACATCGAATCGTGCATCCGGACGCCGTTGGCGTTCAGCCTCGCCAGCGACCGCGAAAGCGAGCCGGGCAGCAGCGAGACCAATTGGGCGCCACGGGTCAATGCCCACAGCCCGAGTCGCGAGCCGGGGATGATGCCCTTGGCGGCACCGCGGGCGAATGCCCGGCTGCGGTGCACCGGTTCGCGCATCTGCAACTCGTAGGCCGCGAACGCGCGCAAGTGGTCGCCGTCCGCCCGGGCGAGCTCGCCGGCCAGCACGTAGGCGCCGAGCACGGCAAGGCTGGTGCTGCCGCCCACCGCGGGGCCGGGGCAGTATCCCGCGTCACCGACGAGGGTCACCCGCCGGCGGGACCATCTGTCGAGCCGCAGCTGGCTGATCGAATCGAAGTAGAACGCGGGCGTGCGGTCGACTTCGCCCAGCCAGTCGTCCACCTGCTCGTGCATGCCGGCGAACGTGTCGCGCAGTATTTCGTTCTGCCGCAACGTATCCCGGTGATCGTAGTCGAGCTCGTGTTTGGTGCGGAACAGGAAGACGGCGCGCGCGTCGTCCAGGTGTTCGGCGGTGTAGATAGCCGCGAGCCGGCCCACGCCGACGTGGCAGGTCATCTCGCCACGACCGGCCAGTGCCTTGGGCGCCGACACCACCGCCAGATAGCCGCCGAGGAACCGGGTGAGGTTCGCTTCGTCGCCAAAGGTCAGCTGCCGGACGTTGGAGTGCAGCCCGTCGGCACCGACGACGACGTCGAACCGGCGGGCAGGGCCATGCTCGAACGTCACCTCGCCGTCGTGGTCGATCGAGGTGATCGAGTCACCGAACAGGTACTCGACGTGATCGCGACCGGCGGCGTAATAGATTTCGCTGAGGTCGTCGCGCATGATCTCCACGTGCCGGTCCGACGTGGCGGCGTAGATCTTGGTGAGGTCGATCTCGAAGGCCCGCGGGCGGCCTTCCCGATGCATGGTCATGCGGTTCGTTCCGGTGGCGAGCGCCTCGATCTGGGGCAGGACACCCATGTCCGCCGAAATCTCCATCGCGGGACGGAACAGGTCGACGGCGTGGCCGCCGGTCTTGCGCAGGCTGGGCGCGCGCTCGACGACGGTGACGTCGAAGCCGTGCCGGGTCAGCCAGTAGGCCAGCACCGGGCCGGCGATGCTGGCGCCGGAGACCAGTACGCGCACGCCGACCTCCCGGTTGCTTGACGATGGGTAAGCCTAGCGGGGGCCTGGGAGTGGGCTGCCCGCGGCGGCGGAGGGAATTGCCTGTTGCCACGTGGTGCTCGGCGGCGGGCTAGAGTCCGTTGCTATGCGCTTCGGTCTCTTCATCCCGCAAGGCTGGCGAATGGATCTGGTCGACATCGAACCGGAGAAGCACTGGGCGGTGATGCGCGATCTGGCCGTCTACGCCGACGGCAGCGCGTGGGACTCGCTGTGGGTCTACGACCATTTCCACACCGTCCCGGTGCCGACGGGTGAGGCCACGCACGAGGCGTGGTCGCTGATGGCCGCGTACGGGGCGGTCACCTCGCGGATCAAACTCGGCCAGATGTGCACCGCGATGAGCTACCGCAATCCGGTGTACCTGGCCAAGGTCGCGGCGACCGCCGACATCATCTCCGGTGGGCGGATTCAGATGGGCATCGGCGGCGGCTGGTACGAACATGAGTGGCGCGCTTACGGTTACGGTTTCCCGTCGGCCGGCGTGCGACTGGCCCGGTTGGACGAGGGCGTGCAGATCATGCGCGACGCCTGGCGCGACGGCGAGGTCAGATTCGACGGCAAGCACTACCAGGCGGACGGCGCGATCGTTTCCCCTAAGCCCCTGCAGGACAACGGGATTCCGCTGTGGATCGCCGGCGGCGGCGAGAAGGTGACCTTGCGCATCGCAGCGAAATACGCGCACTACACCAACTTCGCGCCGGAGCCCGAGGCGTTCGCCCACAAGTCCGAAGTGCTGGCGCAGCACTGTCAGCAGGTGGGCACCGACTTCGATGCCATCGTGCGGTCGGCCAACTTCAACGCGGTCGTCGGGACCTCCGACGCCGACGTCAAGGACAGGCTGCGGCGCGTCCGCGACCGCGTCGTCCGGTACGTGCCCGAGGCTGCCGCCGACGCGATGCTGGCCGCCGGCAGCGGACCCGATTCCGCGACGGGCACACCTGAACAGGTGATCGAGCGGATCGCCAGGCTCCGCGACCTCGGGTGCGAATACGCCATCTGCTACTTCCCGGAGGCCGCGTACGACCGCTCCGGCATCGAGTTGTTCGAGCGCGAGGTGATTCCCGCGCTGAGCTAGCCGTCAGATGTCGGAGGTGACGTACCTCTTCTTGACGGGGGGCTCGGCCAGCAGCGGCGGCAGGTCGGTGATACGTCCTTCGCCGGCGCGAAACGCCCGGTAGGCCTCGTCCTGTTCGACCGTGTCCCACAGTTCGTAGATCAGCCAGTGGGTTTCGTCGTCCTCGTCGACGAGCACGTCGGTACCGAGGTTTCCGGCAAATGCCCGGGTGTCTCGCAGAGCCCGGCCCATGACGTCGCGCGCCTGCGGCATCGCGTCGGGCTTGAATTTCAGTTCGAGTATCACCGTGACTGGCATGGTCGTCTCCTCGGTTGCGGCGGCGATCCCAACATATCTGCCCGGCGAGACGAACAATGAGAATGTGGTTTCCACTTTTCGGAAAGCTGTTATACGGTTCAGTGAGCAACATTCTGTTGGCCGCACCGTGGACGCTTGTGGAGGATCCCCCCGATGCAGAAGGCACTCGCCCCCGAGATCTCGACCTGGCCCGATGACAGCCCACAGCTGATCGGCAGCCGGTGCGGCAGTTGCGGCGCCACGACCTTCCCGGTGCAGCAGTGGTGCCCGCGCTGCAGCGTCGGCGAGATGACCGATGTGCTGCTGCCGCGCCGCGGAACTCTCGTCGCGTGGACCACCCAGGGATTCCCGCCCGGGGCGCCCTATGCGGGCCCGACCGGCAAGGACTTCGTTCCGTTCGGTGTCGGGTTGGTCCAGCTCGATGACGTCATCCGGGTCGAGGGGCGGTTGACGGAGAACGACCCGGCCAAGCTGCAGTTCGGCCAGGAGGTCGAGCTCACCATGATTCCGCTGACCACCGACGACGAGGGCGCCGAAATCATGACGTTCGCGTTCCAGCCGGTCGCATAGGGAGGTTGCGATGACCAACGATGTCGCCATCATCGGCGTGGGCCTGCATCCGTTCGGCAGGTTCGACAAGACCGCGATGCAGATGGGCGCCGAGGCGATTCAAGCGGCGCTGAGCGACGCCGGGGTGGACTGGAAGGACATCCAGTTCGGTTTCGGCGGCAGCCACGAGGTGTCCAACCCCGACGCGGTCACCCGCCTGGTCGGCCTCACCGGCATCACGTTCACCAACGTGTTCAACGCGTGTGCCACCGCGGCCAGCGCCATCCAGCAGACCGCCGACACCATCCGGCTGGGCAAGTACGACCTCGGCATCGCCATCGGGCTGGACAAGCACCCGCGCGGGGCGTTCACCGACGACCCCGCCAAGCTGGCGCTGCCGCAGTGGTACGCCCAGAACGGGCAGTTCGTCACCACCAAGTTCTTCGGGATGAAGGCCAACAAGTACCTGCATGACCACAACATCTCGCAGGCCACCCTGGCCAAGGTGGCGGCCAAGAACTTCCGCAACGGCGCGCTGAACCCGAATGCGTTCCGGCGCAAGCCGATTTCCGAGGAAGAGATTCTCAATTCGGCCGTGCTCAACTATCCCTTGACCCAATACATGTTCTGTGCGCCCGACGAGGGGGCCGCGGCGGTGATCATGTGCCGCGCCGACCTGGCGCACAAGTTCACCGATAAGCCGGTGTACGTGCGAGCCTGCGAGATCCGCACCCGCCGCTACGGCGCTTACGAGGTGCATGCCACCTTCGCGCCGCTCGACGAGGACGTCTCCCCGACGGTCTACGCGGCCAAGGCGGCCTACGAGGCGGCCGGCATCGGGCCCGAGGATGTCGACGTCGCCCAGCTCCAGGACACCGACGCCGGCAACGAGGTCATCCACATGGCCGAAACCGGCCTGTGCGCCGACGGTGAGCAGGAGAAGCTGCTGGCCGACGGCGCCACCGAGATCCACGGCTCGATGCCGGTCAACACCGACGGGGGGTTGATCGCCAACGGCGAGCCGATCGGCGCGTCGGGGCTGCGGCAGATGCACGAACTGGTGCGCCAGCTGCGCGGTGAGGCGGGGGAGCGTCAGGTGGCCGGCAACCCGCGCGTCGGCCTGGCCCAGGTTTACGGCGCGCCGGGCACCGCCTCGGCGACCATTCTGTCGCTCTAGCTTCTAGCGCGGGCGTCGAGCGCCGTCAGACCGGAACCATGCGCGCGTTCCCAGATTTGATATCGCGGGCGATATTAAAATCCAAGAGGGCCACCTGGTTCGGAAAGCTCGGCCCCTGCTAAATCGCCGGGCCCAGAAGGTCATCTGCGTCGCGGATGATGTAACCGTAGCCCTGCTCGGCCAGGAAACGCTGGCGGTGCGCGGCGTACTCGGCGTCCAGGCTGTCGCGCGCCACCACGGAGTAGAAGATGGCGCCACCACCGTCGGCCTTGGGCCGAAGCAGCCGGCCCAGCCGCTGCGCCTCCTCCTGGCGTGAGCCGAAGGTCCCCGAAACCTGAACCGCCACAGACGCTTCCGGCAGATCGATGGAGAAGTTGGCGACCTTGGACACCACCAAAGTCGACACCTCGCCGCGGCGGAACGCGTCGAACAGCTCTTCGCGTTCCTTGGTTCGGGTGGACCCCTGGATCACCGGGGCACTCAGCTCGGCGCCCAGCTCGTCGAGCTGGTCGAGGTAGGCGCCGATCACCAGCGTCTGCTCGCCGGGATGCTTGTCCAGGATCGACTTCACGACGGCGACTTTGGAATGCGCCGTCGAGCAAACCTTGTATCGCTCTTCGGGTTCCGACGTGGCGTAGATCATCCGCTCGCTGTCGGTCATCGTGACCCGCACTTCGACACACTCGGCCGGCGCGATCCAGCCCTGGGCCTCGATGTCCTTCCACGGCGCGTCATAGCGTTTGGGGCCGATCAGCGAGAACACGTCGCCCTCGCGGCCGTCCTCGCGGACCAGCGTGGCGGTCAGGCCCAGGCGCCGTTTGGACTGCAGGTCGGCGGTCATCCGGAACACCGGGGCCGGCAGCAGGTGGACCTCGTCGTAGATGATCAGCCCCCAGTCGCGGCTGTCGAAGAGTTCCAGATGCCGGTACTCACCCTTGGTCCGCCGGGTGATCATCTGATAGGTCGAGATGGTGACGGGCCGAATTTCTTTGCGCTCACCGGAATATTCGCCGACCTCGTCCTCGGTCAGCGAGGTGCGTGCCACCAGTTCGCGCTTCCATTGCCGCGCCGCGACGACGTTGGTGACCAGGATCAGCGTCGTCGCGCTGGCCTTCGCCATCGCGGCCGCGCCAACCAGCGTCTTGCCGGCCCCGCACGGCAGGACTACCACCCCGGACCCGCCGGACCAGAACGAATCCGTGGCCATCTGCTGGTAGTCGCGCAGGTGCCAGCCGTCCTGGGCCAGGCTGATCGGGTGCGCCTCGCCATCGACGTACCCCGCCAGATCCTCTGCGGGCCAACCGATCTTGAGCAGCATCTGCTTGACGCGGCCGCGCTCGCTGGGGTGGACGACCACGGTGTCGTCGTCGATCCGCGCGCCGAGCATGGGTGCGATCTTCTTGTTGCGCAGCACTTCCTCGAGGACCGCCCGGTCGAAGCTCAGCAGCGTCAGTCCGTGCGCCGGGTGTTTGACCAATTGCAGGCGGCCGTAGCGGGCCATGGTGTCGACGATGTCGACCAGCAGCGGCTGGGGCACCGCGTAGCGGGAGAAGCTGACCAGCGCGTCGACGACCTGTTCGGCGTCGTGGCCGGCGGCGCGCGCGTTCCACAGCGCCAGCGGTGTGATGCGGTAGGTGTGCACGTGCTCGGGCGCGCGCTCCAGCTCGGCGAACGGCGCGATGGCGGCGCGCGCCGCACCGGCCTGCTCGTGATCAACCTCGAGCAGCACCGTCTTGTCGGACTGCACAATCAACGGGCCGTCAGTCAATGGCGCCGCTCCCTTTCATCCTTTGCATCGTCACCACCCATTATCGGCCGTTGGCCGACACCACCGACGTGATGCGGTGGATGGCGAAGTCGCGCAATCGCCCCGACGCTGAGTCGAAGGCGCTCAACTGGCCGCCCCGAACGGTGATCGGCGACACAACCCGCTGGGTTGCGACACCCGCGGCATCCAAATAACCGATCACCAGCGTGTCTTGTTCCCTGGCCGCGCGCTGGAGCAACGACATGGTGACCGCCGGGTCGGCGCGACTGTTGCCGAACGGCGCGGCGGTCACCTTCCGCAGCACCGCCACCACAGCGTTCAGGCTCTCGCTGTTGGGCCGCGGCATCGGTCGATAGGGCCGCCGCTGTTGCGGAGTGGCCACCCGGGCCCCCCGGGGACGGACGTCGACGATAGCGCCGGTGGAGTCCTCGGCCGCGGGCGCGAAGCCCGCCGCCCGCAGCGCGACCAGCACCTCACTGATCGGCGCAGGGGACACCGCGACCGTCGGGGCAAGGGCACGCAGTTGCACCCCTTCGGTCGCGGGCGCGGACACGGCCTGGGCCAGCAGCGCCGGGTCCTCGCACCGCACGAACGAAGCCGCCATGCCGATACGCAGCTGGCCATGCCGGCGTGCGACATCGTCGATGAGGTAGGTAAGTCCCTGTGGGACAGGGGTTTTGGAGTGCTTTGCGAACAGGGCATGCATCCAGTCGCGGGTCTTCCCGACGTCGAGCGCATGCCGGATCGTCTGCTCGCTGATGCGGTACACCATCGCGGTACCGGCTGACTCGACGGTGGCCACCGCGGCCAGCTGCTCGGCGAGGTCGCGCTGCAGCGGGCCCGGCACCACCACGGTCAGGTCGGCCTGGACCAGGAAGTAATCGATCGGTTTCGGCAGCGCCCGCGCCATGGCGTCGATAGCGGCCTGGGAGTCGGCGCCCTCGTCCAGCAGGGCGCGGCCGGGGGTGCTCAGCGCCCCCCGCCCCACCAGGCCGAGCGCATGGCTCTCGGCCAGCAGATCACCCACCGGCCCGGGCTGCAACCGTTTCGCCCAGCGCGGGCGCCGCCAAACGAGTGCCGCCGACGCTTCGACCGCGCTGACACCGGCACCCGGCGGCAATTGGGCCAGCGTACTGAGCAGCAGTCGGCGATCCAGCGGCGCCGCCGTCGAGTACAACGCATCCGTAAGGGCGCCATAGGGTTTGGCGTCGGGGCCGCGGGTTCCGATCAGAGCCGGCCGGCTCGGCAGGTCCAGCCAGCTACTGGCCAGCAGCTGCCAGCGCTCGGCGGTGGACAGCGCGGTGAACCGGTCGACGGCCACGGTCGGTGCCCAGTACGGTCCATCACCCGTGACCGGTTCCGGGTCGGGCATCCCGCTGGCGATCAGGCCGGCGGCGGCCGCCACCTCGAGAATCAGCCCCAGCCGGGACTCTTCGATGCCGGTCGCCTTGCTGAGCCGTTTGACGTCACGTATTCCCAGCCCGCCGCTGCGCAGCTCGGAAATCGGTGTGGCGGCGAGCGTTTCGATCAGGACGTCGAGTTCTCGCAGCAGGTCGATGGTGGCGCCGGCCGCCGCCGCGTCGACATCGTCGGTGGTGGTGGTCGACGTCACCGGGTCGGGCGCCGTCAGCCGCATGGGACCGGGCTGTTCGCCGCGCAGCACCTGTCCGACGTGGCGGGGCAGGATCACCGTCTCGGCGTCGATGCGTCGCAGCAGCCCCAGCGCCAGCAGCTGGGGCACCGGCCGGTCCGCGGGTGCGCCGGGCGCGGCGTCACGGGTGCGGCCCATCGGGGAACCCTCGAGAAGCTTGTCGAGCACGTCGCGCTGGGCCTGGCTGAGGCCGTCGAGGAGGTCGGCGATCTCCTCGCCGCTTCGCGAGGCGTCCTCGAGGGTGACTTGGCCCGGGTGCCACGGCAGGGCCGTGGCGGCGTCGGGTGCCAGGCGGAGCGCGGCGTCGCCCCACACCAGCGCGCGCTCCCGCAGATCGTCCAACGCCTTGGTCACGTCGGCCTCGGGCGCGCGCTCACCGATCAGCGCCAGCAGTTTCGGTGTCGGCACCGGCGCGGCATCAGCCTGCAGCACCAGCAGCGCGTCGAGCACCGCCAGCCGCAGGTAGTCGAGGTCGTCGGTGGCGGCCTTCACCGATTGGCGGGCCTGAGCGCGCGCGGCGAGCGCGGCGATGCTGCCGGGCGGGGGCTGGGCGAGGTCCGGCCGCAGCTCTAGCAGTCGGATCAGCCGCTCGTCGGGCAAGTCGGCCAACCACGACCCCAGCGGAATATCCGGGGTGTTGTCGGTCATTGCTGACCAGCGTAAAACAGTCGGCGGGTCGCCAGCAGGCAACGAATGTCTGGTCGACTGGCGGTCTTGCGGGACGCGCGCGAGGGCGACCTGTCAGAATGGATGGCGTGGCTGACACTGCTGAGGGTAAAGCGCGCAAGACCAGGTATGTCGACAACGGCTGGCCGACGACGGACCACGACGACCACGCGGTGAGCGAACTCGCGACCGACCGGACCGGGGCGTTGTCGCCATTCGGCGAGCTGGTGTTCCCGCTGCCCTCCACTGACCTGCCCTACCTGCACCCGGTCACCGTCGTTAACCGGTAGGCGCCAGGATGGCTAGGGCCTCTGAGGCCGCCAAGCCCGCGGCGACCTGGGCGTCGGGAGAATCCCCCTCGGGCGCGCTGTCACATCTGGACGATCGTGGGGCGGCGCACATGGTCGATGTCAGCGGTAAGGGAGCCACTAAGCGAACCGCCGTCGCGGCGGGTTCCTTGCATACGTCGCCGCGCGTGGTGGAGCTCATCTCGGCCGGGGGCCTGCCCAAGGGCGATGCGTTGGCCACGGCCCGGGTGGCGGGCATCCTGGCGGCCAAGCGCACCAGTGACCTGATCCCGCTCTGCCATCAGTTGGCGCTCACCGGGGTCGACGTCGATTTCACTGTGGGGGAGTCCGACATCGAGATCACCGCGACGGTGCGCAGCACCGACCGCACGGGTGTGGAGATGGAGGCGCTGACCGCCGTCAGCGTGGCCGGTCTGACGCTCTACGACATGATCAAAGCGGTTGACCCCGCCGCGCGCATCGATGACGTTCGGGTGCTGCGCAAGGAAGGCGGCAAAACCGGAACGTGGGTGCGGTGATGAGCGCCCGATCCGCCCGCGTCATCATCGCCTCGACCCGCGCGTCGACCGGGGTGTACGAGGATCGGTGCGGCCCGATCATCGCCGAATGGCTTGGACAGCGCGGATTCTCGTGCGCCGAGCCGGAGGTGGTCGTCGATGGTGAGCCGGTCGGCGCGGCCCTGCGCAAGGCGGTCGACGACGGGGTCGACGTCATCATCACTTCCGGGGGCACCGGCATCTCCCCCAGCGACGGCACGCCCGATCAGACGGTGGCGGTGCTGGATTACATGATCCCGGGCCTGGCCGACGCCATCCGCCGGTCCGGCCTGCCGAAGGTGCCGACGTCGGTGCTGTCACGCGGTGTATGTGGCGTGGCGGGACGGACCATGATCGTCAACCTCCCGGGTTCGCCCGGGGGCGTGCGCGACGGCCTGGGCGTGCTGGCCGATGTGATCGACCATGCGCTCGATCAGCTCGCCGGTGGAGACCACCAGCGATGACGCTCATCGTCCGCGCGGCCATGACCGATCACCCGATCGTGCTGGCCGAGCACGAAGAGCTCGTGGGCCATCAGTCGGCCGGCGCGATCGTCGGCTTCGTCGGCATGATTCGCGACCACGACGGCGGCCGGCGGGTGGTGCGGCTGGAGTACTCCGCGCATCCGTCGGCCGAACAGGTCATGGCAGCTGTCGTGGCCGATGTCGCGGAGCAGTCCAGCGGGGTACGCGCCGTGGCGGCGAGCCACCGAACCGGGGTGCTGCACATCGGGGAGGCGGCGCTGGTGGCGGCGGTCGCTGCTGACCATCGTCAGGAGGCCTTCGCCACCTGCGCGCTTCTGGTCGACACCATCAAGGCGCGGCTACCGGTGTGGAAGCACCAGTTCTTCGACGACGGAACCGAAGAGTGGGTGGGCTCGGCCTGACGCCGTAGCGATTGGAATGCCGGCACGCCCCGAAGCGGGAACGTTCGAGGCGTGCCGGGCAGTCTGGCGGGTGGAACTCAGGCGGACGGCTGCGCGATCGCGTCCAGCGCGTCGTTGCCCTGAATGTCCTGCGCCCGAATGGCGTCCCACAGCTGCTTCGTGTAGCCCACCGTGGAAACCTGCTGCGGCATGTTGGCCGGGACGAAACCGCGGAAGTCGTTGTCAACGACGGGCGCGTCCGCCGGGGGCGCCGGCGGCAGGTCCGCCGGAGGCGCGGGCGGCACGTCCGCGGGGGGTGCCGGGGGCATGGCGTCGGCCAGGCCCGGGATCATGTAATCCAC
>NZ_LZKF01000110.1:0-13383 GCF_001672665.1 Mycobacterium sp. E2238
CTGGCCAACATGAACTCCGACGCGCAGGGCGTGAACCTCACACTGCGCCGGAACGGCAACCTGGTGATCCTCGAGGGTCGCGCGGACCTGACCTCCGTGACCGATCCCGAAGCCGAGGTCGAGCTGACCGTCGCCTTCCCCGGCGTGGTGACCTCCACCAACGGCGACCGGGTCGAGTCCACGGTGGTCTCCTGGAAGCTCAAACCGGGCGTCGTGAGCACCATGACCGCCCAGGCCCGCTACACCGACCCGAACACGCGGTCCCTGACCGGGGCGGGCGTGTGGCTCGGCATCGCGTCGTTCGCCGCGGCCGGCGTCGTCGCCCTGCTGGCCTGGATGAACCGCGACCGTTCGCCGCGGTTCACCGCACCCCGCGACCAGCCGCCGAGCTAGACCCCCGGGCCCGGTGACCAGTACGCCAGCATCTCCGCGAACGTCTGGAAGGCGGGCCCCGACACCCCGTAGGTCGCCTCGAGGTGGATGCTCAGCGGGAAACCCAGCTCGGCCACCCCGTCGATCACGCGCTGGTACAGGTCGACCATGAGCCGGCGCTTCTGGGGCGGTTCGCTGGCGGCCAACCGCTTGACGAACTCCTGCTCCTCGGCGACCACCTGGTTGCCCGGGTCCTGAATCAGCCAGTTGATCAGGCCGACCCGGCTCTCCATCTTCGGGACGAAACCGAACGACAGCAGGATCTCCGGCCGGTGATCGGTGTTCTTGGCGAATTCGCGCAGGAACCCCACGATCGCGTCGGAGTACAGCAGCTGGGTCATGCCGTAGGTCGCGCCCTGGTCGCACTTGAAGTTGAACCGCCCGTGCTCACCCTCGCGGGTGGGAATCAGGATCACGCCGCGGTTGGGCACCAGCTCGCGATAGATCGACAGGGCGTCGGTGGGCGCGACACCGGAGCCCTCCCCGTCGTTCATGGTGCGCGGGACCCCGACGAAAACCACGCCCTCCATCCCGGCCGCGCGCAGATCGGTCAACCGCCGCCGCAGCGTCGGCTCGTCGGAGAAGGCGGTGACCTGCGTGCACAGGCCGTGGATCCCCGGCAGCTCGGGCTTGACGATCGACCAGAAATCCAGCACGTCCAGCTTGGGTTTCATCGTGATGGGACGGTCGTCGTCCTCGGCGATGATGCCCGGGATCATCACGTGCCGGAGCCGGTCGTCCAAACCCGATTCGGCCGAGTACTGCACCACCTTTCGCGCGTCTTCGAGCGCCCGCTCCCGGCCTTCATCGGCGTTGGGCGGCACCAGCTCGAGCGCAATGGTGTTGAGGGTCACGCGGCTTCTCTCCATCCGACGAATGCTTGGGGCATCACCCGGCCGCACACCAGCGGGCGGCCCCGACACCCCAGCCAGCATAGGCGTGGGGGTACCACCCGCTTTCGGGGGAATAGTGAGCCAGTCGAAGCAACCGCGGTCCCCCACCCGCGCGAGGTTGCAAGGATCCCCGGCGCCGCGCCGAATACACTGATCGGGCCTGCCGCACACGCAGACACGTCGACGGAGAAAGGGGCGCCGCGCTGAGCCTGAAAGCTTCAGAAGCAGCGGCAACCGTCGAGTTGACCCGCGCCATCACCGATCGACTGCGGCAGTACTTGCACGACCGGCGCGCCGACACCGCCTACATCGGCGGCGAGTACGAAGACCTCGTCGCCGCCCTCGAAGATTTCGTGCTCAACGGGGGCAAGCGGCTGCGGCCCGCCTTCGCCTACTGGGGCTGGCGCGCCGTGGCGACCGGGGAACCCGATTCCGAAGCGCTGCTGCTGTTTTCCGCGCTGGAGCTGCTGCACGCCTGCGCGCTGGTCCATGACGATGTGATCGACGACTCCTCCACCCGGCGCGGCCGGCCGACCGCTCATGTCCGGTTCGCGGAGCTGCACCGCAATCGGCAGTGGCGCGGCTCCCCGGAGCGGTTCGGCATGTCGGCCGCCATCCTGCTCGGCGACCTCGCGCTGTCCTGGGCCGACGACATCGTTTTCCGCGTGGGCCTGTCACCGGAGGCCGCGCGGCGCGTCCAGCGGGTGTGGGCCGAGATCCGCACCGAGGTGCTGGGCGGTCAATACCTGGACATCGTCGCCGAGGCCAGCGCCGCCGAATCGATCGCGTCCGCGATGAACGTCGACACTTACAAGACGGCCTGCTATACCGTTACGCGACCGCTGCAGCTGGGGGCGGCCGCCGCGGCCGACCGGCCCGACGTGCAGGACGTCTTCGGCCGATTCGGGACGGACCTCGGGGTGGCGTTCCAACTCCGTGATGACGTGCTGGGCGTGTTCGGGGACCCGGCGGTGACCGGCAAGCCGTCGGGCGACGACTTGCGTTCGGGTAAGCGCACCGTGCTGCTGGCCGAGGCGCTGGAGTTGGCGGACAGGTCGGATCCGTTGGCGGCCAACCTGTTACGTGACTCGATCGGCGCGCAGCTGACCGACGCCGAAGTGGACCGGCTGCGTGAGGTCATCGATTCGGTGGGCGCGCTGGCCGCGGCCGAGCGACGCATCGCCGAGCTGACGCAACGGGCGCTGACCGCACTGGCGGCCGCGCCCATCGACGCGGCGGCCAAGGCCGGGTTGTCCGAGCTGGCCAGGATGGCCACCGACCGGTCCGCCTGAGCCGATGACGACGCCGACGCACAGCCCGCCGTCCGACACGCCGGCAACGGAACCGCCTGGCGGTGGCTGGTTTTCGCGGTTGCGCGCATTCACCGCCGCCCCGGAGTCCCGGCCGGCGAAGCTGGGGATGCTCGGTTCGGTCCTGATCACCGTGGGCGGCCTGGGCGCGGGCAGCACCCGGCAACACGACCCGCTGCTGGAGTCGATCCATATGTCCTGGCTGCGTTTCGGCCACGGCCTGGTGTTGTCGTCGGTGGTGTTGTGGACCGGCGTGGGTCTCATGCTGATCGCATGGCTGGGGCTGGGCCGCCGCGTGCTGGCCGGCGAAATGTCCGAGTTCGCGATGAAGGTCACCACCGCCTTCTGGCTGGCGCCGCTGCTGCTGTCGGTGCCCGTCTTCAGCCGGGACACCTATTCGTATCTGGCCCAGGGCGCCCTGCTGCGCGACGGCCTGGATCCCTACGCCGTCGGGCCGGTCGCCAACCCGAACAACCTGCTGGACAACGTAAGTCCGATCTGGACGATCACCACCGCCCCCTACGGCCCGGCGTTCATTCTGGTGGCCAAGCTCGTCACGATGCTCGTCGGCAACAACGTGGTGACCGGAACGGCGCTGCTGCGGCTGTGCATGCTGCCGGGGCTGGCCCTGCTGATTTGGGCCACCCCGCGATTGGCCCGCCACCTGGGCGCCGACGGCTCGACGGCCCTATGGATCTGCGTTCTCAACCCGCTCGTGCTCATCCATCTGATGGGTGGGGTGCACAACGAGATGCTGATGGTGGGACTGATGGCCGCCGGCATCGCGCTGAGTTTCGCCGGTCGCCACGTCCTCGCCACTTGCCTGATCACCGTGGCGATCGCGGTCAAGGCCACCGCCGGGATCGCCCTGCCGTTCATGGTGTGGGTGTGGACACGGCATCTGCGCGACCGCCGCGGGTACCGGCCGGGCTGGGCGTTCGTGGCGGCCACAGCGATATCGCTGCTGGTGTTCGCCGTCGTGTTCGGCATCCTGTCGGCGGTGGCGGGGGTGGGCCTGGGGTGGCTGACCGCGCTGGCCGGGTCCGTGAAGATCATCAACTGGCTGACCGTGCCCACCGCGGCCGCAAACATCATCCACGCCGTGTTCAGCGGCTTCTTCGCGGTGCACTTCTACCCCTTGCTGCGCATCACCCGCCTCATCGGGATCGCGATCATCGCGGTGTCGCTGCCCCTGCTGTGGTGGCGGTTCCGGCGCGACGACCGGGCCGCCCTCACCGGCATCGCGTACTCGATGCTGGTCGTGGTGCTGTTCGTACCGGCGGCCCTGCCGTGGTACTACTCCTGGCCGCTGGCCGTGGTGGCCCCGCTGGCGCAGTCTCGGCGGGCGGTCGCGCTCATCGCCGGTCTGTCGACGTGGGTGATGGTGATCTTCAAACCCGATGGCTCGCACGGGATGTACTCGTGGCTGCACTTCTCGCTGGCCACCGCCTGCGCGCTGATCGCCTGGTACAGCCTCAACCGTGCCCCCGACGAGCGGGCCGACCAAGCGGAAGCCGCCGCTCAGTAAGTCGTCAGTAAGCCATCGCCTGCGCCCGGCGCACGACCTCCCGAGCCTGATGCGCGTGCAGGGCGTCGACGGGGCGGGCGTTGGTGATGGCATCCCGGCTGCCGTCGTGCGTGATCGTCAGCGATGGATCGGGGGTGAACAACCAGCGCACGATCTCGGTGTCGTGGTAGCCGCCGTCGTGCAGGATCGTCAACAGCCCCGGCAGGCTCTTGACCACCTCACCCGATTTGGTGAAGAACACCTGCGGCACCACCAGGCCGCCCTCGCGCTTCACCGCAACCAGGTGGCCTTCCCGAAGTTGCTGCTGGACCTTGCTGACCGAAATCCGGAGCAATTCGGCGACCCGTGGCAGGTCGTAGGTGGGCTCGTCGGGATCCAAAACATCGTCGCCGGCAGGAACACTGCTCACCCGCGCAAGTGTAGGCCCTGGCACGCGGATTGAACCCGCGTTCTGACGCCCAATCGCCCCTCACCCCTACGATGGCCCCGTGGCCGGACCCGGGACGCCAGACCCTTTGGACAGCGCATTGCTGGACGGCCGCTACCTGGTGCAGGCCAAGATCGCCAGCGGTGGCACGTCGACGGTGTACCGCGGCCTCGACACGCGGCTCGACCGCCCCGTCGCGGTGAAGGTGATGGATTCCCGCTACGCCGGCGACGAGCAATTCCTGACCCGGTTTCAGCGCGAGGCCCGCACGGTCGCACGGCTGAAGGACCCCGGCCTGGTCGCGGTCTACGACCAGGGCTTGGACGCCCGGCACCCGTTTCTGGTGATGGAGCTCATCGAGGGCGGCACGTTGCGCGAGTTGCTGGCCGAGCGCGGGCCGATGCCGCCCTACGCCGTGACCGCGGTGCTGCGCCCGGTGTTGGGCGGCCTGGCCGCCGCGCACCGGGCCGGTCTGGTCCATCGCGACGTCAAGCCCGAGAACGTGCTGATCTCCGACGACGGCGACGTGAAGATCGCCGATTTCGGCCTGGTCCGTGCCGTCGCGGCCGCTGGAATCACCTCCACGAGCGTGATTTTGGGAACCGCGGCCTACCTGTCGCCCGAACAGGTGCGCCACGGCGACGCCAGCCCCCGCAGCGACGTGTACTCCGCGGGGATTCTCACCTACGAGCTGCTGACCGGGCGCACCCCGTTCACCGGCGACTCCGCGTTGTCGATCGCCTACCAACGGCTGGACACCGATGTACCGCCGCCCAGTGCCGCGATCGACGGAGTGCCCCCGCAGTTCGACGAGTTCGTGCGGCGCGCGACCGCGCGCGACCCGGGCGACCGCTTCGCCGACGCGATCGAGATGGGCGCCGAACTCGACGCGATCGCCGAAGAGCTTGCGCTGCCGGACTTTCGGGTTCCGGCGCCGCGCAACTCCGCGCAGCACCGGTCGGCGGCCCTGCAGCACAGCCGAATGGGCCAGCCCCCAGCCGCACCGGTCCGCAACCCCACCCGCCAGCTGACCCGCGGCCCCGAGGACTGGTCCGAGCCGCAGCGCCCGCCGCAATCCGACGACGAGCCCGACGACTACCAATACCAGCCCGTCACAGGGGAATTCGCCGGGATTCCGATCAGTGAATTCGCGTACGCCCGGCAGCACGGCCGGCGCATGGTGCTGATCTGGGTGGCGCTGGTGCTGGCGCTGACCGGGCTGGTCGCCACCGCCGCGTGGACGATCGGGACCAACCTGAACGGGCTACTGGCGGGCTAGTCGCGCAGCATCTCCGCGACCAGGAAGGCCAACTCCAGCGACTGCTGGGTGTTCAGCCGCGGGTCGCATGCCGTCTCGTAGCGCCCCGCGAGGTCCAGGTCCGAAATGTCTTGCGCCCCACCAAGGCATTCCGTGACGTCCTCGCCGGTGATCTCGACGTGGATGCCACCCGGGTGCGTGCCCAGCGCGCGGTGCACCTCGAAGAAGCCCTGCACCTCGTCGACGACGCGGTCGAAGTGCCGGGTCTTGTATCCGTTGGACGACTCGTGGGTGTTGCCGTGCATGGGGTCGCACTGCCAGATCACCTGGTGACCGGTCGCCTGGACCTTCTCGACGATGGGCGGCAGCAGATCGCGCACCTTGTTGTTGCCCATTCGGCTAACCAATGTCAACCGGCCCGGCTTGTTGTGCGGGTCAAGCCGTTCCACGTATTCGACGGCCAGCTCCGGGGTCATCGTCGGACCGATCTTGACCCCGATCGGGTTGGCGATCACCTCCGCGAACGCGATGTGCGCGCCGTCGAGCTGGCGCGTCCGCTCACCGATCCAGACGGTGTGCGCCGACAGGTCGAACAACTGCGGCTCCCCGTCCTCGCTCTCCGACAACCGCAGCATGGCCCGCTCGTAGTCGAGCACCAAAGCCTCATGGCTGGCGTAGATTTCGGCGGTCTGCAGGTTGCGGTCGGCCACGCCGCAGGCGCTCATGAACCGCAGACCGCGGTCGATCTCGGTCGCCAGCGCCTCGTAGCGGGCGCCGGCCGGCGACGTCCGGACGAACTCCCGGTTCCAGTCGTGGACCAGGTGCAGCGACGCCAGGCCCGACGATGTCAGCGCCCGCACCAGGTTCATCGCCGCGCTGGCGTTGGCGTACGCGCGGACCAGCCGCGACGGGTCATGCTCGCGCGCGGCCGCATCCGGGGCGAAGCCGTTGATCATGTCGCCGCGGTAGGACCGCAACCCCAGGGCGTCGATGTCGGCCGACCGCGGCTTGGCGTACTGGCCGGCGATGCGGGCCACCTTGACCACCGGCATGCTGGCGCCGTAGGTCAGCACCACGGCCATCTGCAGCAGGGCGCGGATGTTGCCGCGGATGTGGGGTTCGGTGTTGTCGGTGAACGTCTCCGCGCAGTCGCCGCCCTGCAGTAGGAACGCCTCACCCTTGGCGACCTGGGCCAGCTGCTCCTGCAGCCGGACGATCTCCGAGGGCACCGTCACCGGCGGCACGCTCTCGAGGACCGTGCGCATCGCCGCCGCCTCGTCGGCCGGCCAACTGGGTTGCTGGGCGGCCGGCTTGGCCAGTGCGGCGTCCAGCCGCGCCCGCAGGTCGTTCGGCAGCGGGGGCAGCGACGGCAGCTGGTCGATCGGGATGTCGACGGTCCAGTTCATCGGTCCATGGTAACCGGGCCGCGAGGGTGACTGATCAGCGCGAACGTCGTCCGGGCGGGCTCAGGCCGATGCTCCGCCGTTCGGATAGTCCCCGCGGCCGTCCACCTCCGCCGAGGTGATCAGCCGGAATCGGCGCATCTGGTCGCGGGCGTCGACCAGTGCGTCGTGTGCATCGCGCGACCGCGGCGGCATGGGCGGGCAGCCCCGGTCCTCCCACAATTGCCGCAAGTCCCGGGTGAACCGGGGCAGCGCCCGCGGCAGCTCGGGCATCGTGCCCCACAGCTGGCACAAGGCCACGTGGTCGTAGGCGCCGATCCACGCCCACAGTTCGATGGGATCGGCGCCCTGGATGTCGAAGAAATCCTCGAGGTCCGCGCGGATCTGCCTGCGCGAACGCCACACCTGCGACGACGGGGGCGGCAGCTTGGGCAGCACGTTGGCGCGCACCCAGCCGCCGGCGCGCTCGGGATCGAACTCCGTGGACACGGCGTAGTACTCGCGGCCGTCCTCGGCGACCACCCCGATGGAGATCAACTCGATGGTGCGGCCGTCCTCGATGAATTCGGTGTCGTAGAAGTACCGCACCGGCGAAAGCCTATCTGCTGACCAGGATGGGCCCCGTCGGCGGCGGTGCCGCGTGCACGTCGTGGTCGAGCTGGGCGTCGACCGCGCGTTCGTCGGGTAGGCGGGGCGTGCCCGCGATCGCGCACTGCAGATACAGCTTGGCCCGCACCACCGGGCGGCGCAGCGTCCGTTCGCGTTGCAGCGCGCGGCGCATCTTCTCCGGTTGGTTGGTGTAGCGCCAGCGGGCCCAGGGCGCATGCGGGCGGGACAGCCGGACCGCGCCGATGACGAGCAGCACGACGATGAACATGCCGAGCAGCCCGGTCCACACCTTGCCCTTGAGCACCACGATCACCGCCAGCGGCAGGGTCAACACCAGTCCGCCGGCCACCGCGGCGCGCAGCGGCCAGGAGTCGGTGCCTTCCCAGATCGGCAGGAAGAACATCAGCGGGTGCAGGCCCATGATCAACAGCCCGGCCACCCCTACCGCGGCGAACACGGCGTCCACCGAAGTGCGCCCGTCCTCAGACCAGTAGACGTCGGCCAGGTGCAGGATCAACGCGTACTCGTCGAGCACCAGGGCCGCGCCGATGCCGAAAAATATTGCGGACAGGGTGAATTCGGGCTCGTGTCCGTCGATGGACAGGGTGACCAAGGTCAGGCCGGAGAGCAACACCAGGACGACGCCGAACGTCACGTGGTGGATGTGAACGCCGCTGACGTGGACGTTGCGCGGGTGCCACCACCTGGTCGGACGGCCGCTGTCGGCGCGGTGGCGGATGAAACGCACGAACGTGCGCGTGACGAAAAACGTCAGGATGAACGCCACCAGGCAGCACAGCAGGGGCAACCGGCCGCCCTCGAGGATGTCGTGCGCGAACCAGCGCGTCACCCGCAGCACGAACCAGTGGAGCACTCTTGAAACGTACGCCTGTGGGCATCGACACCGCCGGAAGCCGCGCGGAGCGACGTACCACGTCCGCGCACCGATTACGCTGTTGTGCGACATGAGTAGATGGCGGGCGCCCGACGTGGGCCACCCAAGCAAACGTGGCCCGGGGCAGGTCCTGTTGTGGTGCGGTCTCTGGCTGTTGGCGGCGGCGGGGCTGGGCTACGTGGCCTGGCAGCTGTTCGGGCACATTCCCTATCGCATCGATATCGACGTGTATCAGATGGGTGCGCAGGCGTGGATGCAGGGGCATTCGCTGTACCAGGGTGATGTGCTGTTCCACACACCGATCGGGCTCAATCTGCCGTTCACCTATCCCCCGCTGGCGGCGATCGTGTTCTGCCCGTTCGCCTGGCTGCACATGCCGGCCGCCAGCGTCGCCATCACGGCGCTGACGTTGGTGCTCCTGGTGGTGTCCACCGTGATCGTGCTGACCCGCCTCGACGTCTGGGCCGCGTCGACGGCGCTGCCCGGTCCGGCCTGGCTGCGCCGCTGGTGGCTGGCCATCGTCATCACGTTGGCGGCGACGATCTGGCTGGAACCCATCACCTCGAACTTCGCCTTCGGCCAGATCAACGTCGTGTTGATGACCCTGGTGATCGCCGACTGCCTGCCACGCCGCACGCCATGGCCGCGCGGGCTGCTGCTGGGGCTGGGTATCGCGCTCAAACTCACGCCGGCGGTGTTCCTGCTCTACTTCTTGCTGCGTCGGGACAACCGCGCGGCACTCACGGCCGTGGCGTCCTTCGTGGTGACGACGGCGGTGGGTTTCGTTCTGGCATGGCGTGATTCGTGGGAGTACTGGACGCACACCCTGCCGCACACCGATCGGATCGGCGAGGCGGCGCTGAACACCGATCAAAACATCGCCGGGGCCCTGGCCCGGCTCGGGCTGGGTGAACAACAGCGCTTCGTGCTGTGGGTGGTGGCCTCGCTGCTCGTGCTCGCGCTGACGGTGTGGGCGATGCGCAGGGTGCTGAGGGCCGACGAGCCAGTGCTGGCGGTCATCTGCGTCGCGTTGTTCGGGTTGATGGTCTCCCCGGTCTCGTGGTCACACCACTGGGTGTGGGGGTTGCCCACGGTCGTGGTGCTCGCCGTGCTGGCGTGGCGGCGCCGCAACGTGACGCTGGCCGTGGTCGGCGCCGCGGGGGTGGCGCTGATGAGATGGTCGCCGATCGACCTGCTGCCCAAGCATCACGAGGCGACCGCGGTCTGGTGGCGTCAGCTCGCCGGGATGTCCTACGTGTGGTGGGCACTGGCCGTCATCGTCGCGGCCGGGCTTACCGTCACCGCCCGCAAGCCGTCGCGGGATTCGGCGCCGCAGGAACTGACGCCGGTGACAGCGTCCGGCTAGCCGAGCCCGCGGATCAGCCGGCGGCGGTTTCCGGGATGCGGGCGGCCTCGCTGGTCGATCCCTCGCCGTTGCGGTTTTCCTTGACGCTGGCGGCGTAGATGTCGACGTACTCCTGGCCGGAGAGTCCCATCAGCTCGTAGATCACCTCGTCGGTGACCGCGCGCTCGATGAAGCGGTTGCCGGCCAGCCCCTCGAAACGGGAGAAGTCCATCGGCTTGCCGAAGCGCACGGTGACCCGCCCGAAGCGCAACATGTTCGTCCCCGGCGGGTTGACGACGTTGGTGCCGATCATCGCCACCGGGATCACCGGCACGCCGGTGTGCAGGGCCAGCCGCGCCAGACCGGTCTTGCCCTTGTACAGCCGGCCGTCCGGCGAACGGGTGCCTTCCGGGTACATCCCCAGCAGCTTGCCCGTCGAGAGCAGCCGCTCGGCGGTGGTCAGTGCGGCCTGCGCGCTGTCGGCGTCGGTGCGGTCGATCGGCACCTGGCCCACGGCGGTGAAAAACCAGCGCTGAAACCAGCCCTTCAGGCCGGTCCCGGTGAAGTATTCGGCCTTCGCCAGGAAGGTGATCCGGCGGCGCACCACCAGCGGCAGGTAGAAGCTGTCCATCACCGCCAGGTGATTACTCGCCAAGATCACCGGGCCGGAGCTCGGAATGTGTTCCAGGCCTTCAACTTTCGGCCGACCGAGCAAGGCCAGCAACGGGCCGAGCAGTACGTACTTGAATAGCCAGTACCACATGGCCCTCCCTCTCGCCCGCCCGCCGGTGTTCTGCGCCAACTGTACCCACCGCACGCGCAGGGGACCACCTTCGACGCCCCGGGGTCACTCCTCGACGGTGACGGGGATGGGCTGATACCGGGTCCTGGTCGCGGCGTCTGGAGGCTCCGCCCCGGTGGCGCCGTCGCCGGGTGGACCGTCGGGCGGCGGTTTCGCGGCGCCGTGGATGTCGTCGAGCATGGCCCGGACCACCTCGAGCAGCGCGATGCTGTGGTCGGCGATGACGGTGATCAGCGGGTGCTGCTCACCGGTCGCCAGTGCGGCCAGCGCGCATACCGGGCACCACACCTGTTGACACTTGCCGGTCCCGGCTCCCCGGCCCGCCGTCAGCGCGGCGGCCGTCCGCACCGCCGGGTCGATGCCGTCCAGGATTGTCTGGGCGAGCCTGCGCAGCTCCGGACCGATATCCGAATGACCCCCACTCACTTAGGCCACACCTCCGGATCTGGTCGAAATCGCACCGTCAGCTCGTTACCCCGCAATTGTGCGTCCAGCACCGTGCAGCGCCGGAGCACGGACGCCAACCTAACCCTGCGCCGCAGTCCGCCGGCGCTGATGATCAGGTCGTCGTCGACGCGCCCCAGCGTCAGCGTCGACGGATCGAGTTGCGGCAACGCTAGCCGCATTCGATAAATCGAACCAAGTCCCGTCCCGGATTCGAGGTCCACCGTCGGCCGCAACGGTCCCGGCGGCGGCGCCCCACCACGACGACGCGCGGAGTCGAGCAACTCGCCCAGGGCCTTCGGGCCGATCGGCTCCCCGGACAGGTGCGGAGTCAACACCAGAGCCACCTCACCAATGGTGGCGTCGAGCTCGTCGAGAACACCACGTTGTTCGGAAATGCGTTCGGCGTACCAGTAAAACGCGGGATGCTCCGGTAGGTTGCGGTATTCGTAAGACGCGTCTTCGGTCAGAACCTGGTTGACGATCAACTCCTCGACGCGCACACCCATCAACGCCAGCGAACCCAGCGTCCGGGCCGCCTCCGCAGCGACCACCCGCTCCGGCGTCAATACCAAATGCGCGCCGACCAATTCGCCGTCGGTCAGCAGGGTGCTGAGCTCCTCGACGCTGGCGCTGATGCGCTCCAGCAGCTCCACCATCGCCGCCGACCGGGAGTCGTCGGCGCCGACGGCCAGCCGCCGATGGCGCGGCCACGCGCGCTCGACGTAGAGCCCGAAGGTGGCGGGCAGGGTCAACATCCGCAGTGCGTCGGCGGTCGAGGCGCAGTCGACGACGACGCGATCCCAGCGGCCCGAGACGGCGAGCTCGCCGACGGCGTGCAGACCGAGCACTTCCTGAACACCGGGAAACGCCGAAAGTTCCTCGGGCGCAATGGTATTCAGCTCGGTGTCGGGAAACCGCCGATCCAGCGTGTCGACCACGTCGCTCCAGCGGACCTCGAGCAGGGCCAAGGTGTCCAGCGCGAGCGCGTCCAGAAAGCCGCCGCCGGCCTGCTCGTCGTCGGCAAGGACCCGAACCAGTTCGCCCTGGCTGGGCGGGACGGGCACACCCAGCACGTCACCGAGAGAGTGCGCCTGATCGGTCGACACCACCAGCACCCGTTGCCCGGCGCTTGCGGCACCGACTGCCGTCGCGCAGGCCAGCGTGGACTTTCCTACCCCGCCCTTGCCAACGAAGAGGCTGATTCGGGCCGGGGTGGGCGCCCGCGATTCACTGGACTCACTCAGCCCTCGACTCGTTTCTTCAGATCCTTCAACGCGGTGTCGGTCAACCGGCGCTCGGCCTTGCGCTTGAGCAGACCGATCATGGGCACGGCGAGGTCAACCGAGAGCTCGTAGGTGACCTCGGTGCCAGATCCCTTGGGCGCCAAACGGTACGTGCCCTCCAGCGAACGCAGCAGCGAGCTGGAGACCAGGGTCCAACTGACCGATTGCCGGTCCTTGGGCCACTGGTAGGAAATGACCATCGTGTCCTTGAGCACGGCGGCGTCCAGCACCACCCGCGCCACTTTGGGATAGCCGTCGGCGTCCTTCTCCTGGACCTCGGCTTCCCGGTATTCCGAGATCCACTGCGGGTAGGAATCGATATCCGCGATGACGCCCATCACCGTGCCCGGGTCGGCGTCGATGTAAATGGTCTGCGACGTCTTCTCCGCCACCTGGTGCTGCCCTCTCTCCCGCAAGCGGTCGACGCCGCCGGCGGGGAAACTACCGTGCGGGTCTAACCCCGGGCCTCCGGTCCGAAACGGTACTCTGCCCGCAAACCTGACCCGGCTAAACTACCGGAGAAACTCCGACCGGACGCGACCGTTCCAATGTCGTCTTGACCTCAAAGGCCATTTTCTTTCCCGCCACCCGACGGCGGTGCGTCATTTTCGCCAGATTCAGCTTGGCCAACTGCCAGGCCGCCACCCCGGTGGGTTCGGCGTGCAGGAAGTAATGCAGCACCACCCCGTCCAGCGACGGCTCCAGCCAGATCTCCATGGTTCCGGTCAGCGCGCCGGTGACCGCCCAGCGG
>NZ_LZKF01000111.1:0-8171 GCF_001672665.1 Mycobacterium sp. E2238
GTCAGCCGGTATAGGCCCTCCGGGGCAAGGAGTTCCACCAGCGTTTCCGCGTTGGGCGCTCCGGGTTCGCAGACGGCCTGCAAAACCCCGCGCCGCTTGATGATTCGGCTGCGCACCACGCGCGGCAACACCAGTGCCGGGTCCACGGCGGCGCGCGCCAGATACGTCTTGCGCACCAACCCGCGCGAGAACAGCGTCTGGTAGGCGCCGCGCACCTCGCGGCGCGCGGTAAACAGCAGTACGCCCGCGGTCAGCCGATCCAGCCGATGCGCCGGGCTCAGCTCCGGCAGGCCCAGCTCCCGGCGCAGCCGCACCAGCGCCGTCTGCGCCACGTGCCTGCCGCGGGGCATGGTGGCCAGAAAGTGCGGCTTGTCGACGACCACGATGTCGGCGTCGCGATGAAGCACCGGAATGTCGAAGGGCACCGGAACTTCATCAGGCAGCTCCCGGTAGAGAAACACGTGTGATCCGGCGGGCAGCTCCGTGGCCTCGTCGACCACTGCACCGTCGGCGTCGACCACCTCCCCGGCCAGCACCTTCGACCGCGCCGGCGCGCCGAACCGCTCGGTCAGCTCGGCCAGGACCGGTCCGCCGCGCAGCCGCACCCGCGCCGGGCCGAGCCCGTCGCGCACGGGAAGCGGCGCGGGCCTCAATTCAACGGCACCGGCTCGAGGATCTCGGCGCGCGCCTCCGGGGCGCTCGCCCGCAGCTCGTCCGCCGACACGTCGTCGGGCTGGGCCTGCGACAAGATCTCGGCCTCCACCCGCGCGGAGTAGTTCGAGACCTCACGCTCGACGTCCGCGGCACCCCACCCCAGCACGGGCGCGACCACGTCGGCCACCTCGCGGGCGCAGTCGACGCCCCGGTGCGAGTACTCGATCGAGATGCGCATCCGGCGGGCCAGGATGTCCTCCAGGTGCAGCGCGCCCTCGGCGGTGACGGCGTAAAGGGCCTCCACCTTCAGGTAGCCCGGCGCCTCCTTGATTGGGCTGAGCAGGTCGACGTTTCCGGCGGCCAGACCCAGCACGTCGCCGATCAGCGAACCGTAGCGGTCCAGCAGGTGCCGCACCCGGTACGGATGCAAACCCTGTAGCGCCGCAACGTGTTCGGCCTGATTCACCAGGGCGAAGTAACCGTCGGCACCCAGCAGGCTGACCTTCTCGGTGATCGAGGGCGCCACGCGGGCCGGGACGAACTGGGCCGCGGCGTCGATCGCGTCGGCGGCCATCACCCGATAGGTGGTGTACTTGCCGCCGGCGATGGCCACCAATCCCGGCGCGGGCACCGCCACGGCGTGCTCGCGCGACAGCTTGGAGGTCTCCTCGCTCTCGCCGGCCAGCAGCGGCCGCAGCCCCGCGTACACGCCGTCGATGTCGGCGTGGGTCAGCGGGATGGCCAGCACGGTGTTGACCGTCTGCAGGATGTAATCGATGTCGGCCTTCGTGGCGGCGGGGTGGGCCAGGTCCAGGTTCCAGTCGGTGTCGGTGGTGCCGATGATCCAGTGGCTGCCCCACGGGATGACGAACATCACCGACTTCTCGGTGCGCAGGATGATGGCGACGTCGCTGACGATGCGGTCGCGCGGCACCACCACGTGCACGCCCTTGGATGCGCGCACCTGAAATCGCCCGCGCTGCTTGGACAATGCCTGGATCTCGTCGGTCCACACGCCGGTCGCATTGACGACGACGTGGCCGCGGACTTCGGTGATCGACCCGTCCTCGGAGTCGCGGACCCGCACGCCGGTCACCCGGTCGCCCTCGCGCAGCATCGCGACCACCTGGGTGGAGGTTCGCACCACGGCGCCGTAGTGGGCGGCGGTGCGCGCGACGGTCATGGTGTGCCGGGCGTCGTCGACGACGGTGTCGTAGTAGCGGATTCCGCCGATCAGGGCGCTGCGTTTGAGGCCCGGGCTCAACCGCAACGCGCCTGCGCGGGTCAAATGCTTCTGCGCGGGAACGGATTTCGCGCCACCCATCCGGTCGTAGAGGAAGATGCCTGCGGCGATGTACGGCCGCTCCCACACGCGGTTGGTCAGCGGAAACAAGAACGGCATCGGCTTGACCAGATGCGGCGCCAGGGTGGTCAGCGACAGCTCCCGCTCGTAGAGCGCCTCACGCACCAGCCCGAACTCCAGTTGTTCGAGATACCGCAACCCGCCGTGAAACATCTTCGACGACCGGCTGGACGTGCCCGACGCGAAATCGCGCGCCTCGACCAGCGCCACCTTGAGCCCGCGGGTGGCGGCATCCAGCGCGCAACCCGAGCCCACCACGCCGCCGCCGATGACGACGACGTCGAACTGCTCGGTGCCGAGCCGCTCCCAGGCCACCTCGCGATGTTGCGGTCCCAGCACGGACGCCGGCGAGCCGAGCTCGGTGGGCGCGTGGATCGGATCGGTCACGGCAGAGGACTCCTCACCGGGTTACTCGTCAGTAGGAAGGTGTCGAACCCAGGCTAGTCGAGATCGTCGTGCGCCATCAGCCGACGAGCGGCCTCGGTGATCGAACCGGACAACGACGGGTAAACGGCGAGCGTCTGCGCCAGCTCGGTAACGGTGATGCGGTTCTGGACGGCGACGGCGATCGGCAGGATCAGCTCGGAGGCGATGGGAGCCACCACCACGCCGCCGATCACCACGCCGGTGGACTTCCGGCAGAACATCTTCACGAATCCCTGTTGCAGCCCGGACATCTTGGCCCGCGCGTTGGTGCGCAGCGGCAGCATGATCGTGCGGGCCGACACCGATCCGTCGTCGATCATCGTTTGCGGCACCCCGACGGCCGCGATCTCCGGCCGGGTGAATACCGTCGCCGCCACCGTGCGCAACCGGATGGGGCTGACGCCCTCGCCCAGCGCGTGATACATCGCGATGCGGCCCTGCATGGCGGCCACCGACGCCAACGGCAGCAGGCCCGTGCAGTCACCGGCGGCGTAGATGCCGGCCACCGAGGTCCGCGACACCCGGTCGACGGTCAGGTAGCCGCCGCGGCCCAGCTCGATGCCGACACGGTCCAGGCCGAGGCCGCCGGTGTTGGGCACCGACCCGATGGTCATCAGCGCGTGGCTGCCCTCGACGGTGCGCCCGTCCGCGAGGGTGACCAGCACGCCGTCCCCCGTGCGGGTCACCGATTGGGCGCGGGCGTTCTTGACCAGCTCGACGCCCCGCTCGGAGAACGCCTCTTCCAGGACCAGCGCGGCGTCGGCGTCCTCGTAGGGCAGCACCCGGTCCCGGCTGGCGACCACCGTCACCGGCACGCCCAGCTCGGTGTAGGCGTGCACGAACTCGGCTCCGGTGACGCCCGACCCGACCACGATGAGGTGTTCGGGCAGCGCCTCCAGGTTGTAGAGCTGCCGCCAGGTCAGGATCCGCTCGCCGTCGGGCTGCGCGGAAGGCAGGACCCGGGGGCTGGCGCCCGTCGCGATCAGCACGACGTCGGCCTCGTACTCGCTGGTGGTGTCGTCGGGGGCCGTGGCCCTGATGCGGTGGCAGGCCAGTCCCGGCGTGGGGTCGATGAGCTCGCCGCGCCCGGCGACCACGTGCACGCCCATGCCGAGCAGCTGGTCGGTGATGTCGGCCGACTGCTCGGTGGCGAGCTGCTTGACCCGGGCATGGATCTGCGGCAGCGAGATCTTGGCGTCGTCGATGTCGATGTCGAAGCCGAGCCGCGGCGCCCTGCGCAACTCGGTGCGCAACCAGGTCGAGGCGATGAACGTCTTGGACGGCACGCAGTCGTCCAGCACGGCCGCGCCGCCGATCCCGTCGGAGTCGATCACCGTGACGTGGGTGGTGTCGGGGTGGGAGGTCGCGGCCACCAGCGCAGCTTCGTAACCGGCCGGGCCTCCACCGAGGATCACGATGCGGGTCGCCACAGCCCCAACCTAGCGGGGCGACCCGCCCGCTTGCAGCCCGGCGAAGCGCTTCGGAGAAGACCGCCCGCGCCTGTGACGTCTAAGCTTTCCCCGTGCCGCTCTACGCCGCCTACGGGTCGAACATGGATCCTGAGCAGATGCTCAAGCGCGCACCCCATTCGCCGATGGCCGGAACGGGCTGGTTACACGGGTGGCGCCTGACGTTCGGGGGCGAGGACATCGGCTGGGAAGGCGCGCTGGCCACCGTCGTCGAGGATCCGAATTCCAAGGTGTTCGTCGTCCTGTACGACATGACCCCGGCCGACGAGAACAACCTCGACCGGTGGGAGGGCTCGGAGTTCGGGGTGCACAAGAAGATCCGCTGCCGGGTGGAGCGCATCTCGTCGGACACCAGCACCGATCCCGTGCTGGCGTGGCTGTATGTGCTGGACGCCTGGGAGGGCGGGCTGCCGTCCGCGCGATATCTCGGCGTGATGGCCGACGCGGCCGAAATCGCCGGAGCGCCAGCCGATTACGTGCACAACCTGCGAACCAGGCCGGCCCACAACATCGGCCCGGGAACGAGCTCCTAGGGCCCGTGTCGATTCTCTCCACGCCGGTGGTCGCCGACGCGCTGGCGCGTACGTTCGCCGCCGTCGTCAACCCGGCCCCCAAGGCCGCCGTGCGCTTCCAGGAATTGCCCCGCCGGACCACCGAGGTCACCATCGGAGCCCGGCACGGCGCGGTGTCGGCAACCGTCTACCACCCGCCGGCCGGCACGGCGAACCCGCCCGTCTACGTCAACGTGCACGGCGGGGGCTTCGTGGTCGGGCACCCCGAACAAGACGATCCGTGGTGCCGATACCTCGCCGCGAACGCGGGCGTGGTGGTGATCAACCCGGACTATGTGCTGGCGCCGCGTCACCGCTTTCCCGCGGCGCCACACCAGGTCTACGACGTCGTGTGCTGGGCGGCGTCCCCCGACCGCGACTGGGACGGCGGCAGGCTGTGCGTCGGCGGCCAGAGCGCGGGCGGCAACCTCAGCGCGGCGGCGGCACGGCTGGCGCTGGAGAACGGCGGGCCCCGCATCGCGTTGCAGGTGCTGCACTACGCGCCCCTGGAGCTGGTGACGCCCGCCCGCGAGAAGCGCTCGACGATCGGCCGCCGGGCGGTGCTGAAACCTTGGATGGGCGAGGTGTTCGACACCGCCTACGTGCCCGATCCGGCACAGCGGCGCGACCGCCTGGCCTCTCCCGCCTGGGGCGGCAACGCCGACGGAATCGCGGGTATCGCACCGGCGCTGGTCGTGACGGCCGAACACGATCGGCTTCGCGACGAAGCCCGCAGATACGCCGAAAAGCTCGATGCCGCAGGGGCATTGGTGGAGTATCACGAGGTGGCCGGCGTCGACCACGGCTACAACATCATGAGCGCGGCGACCGACGTCACCCGGCGAACCTACGCACACATCGCCGAGCACGTCGTGCGCGCCACGAGCTAGGGCAGCGCGAACGCGGCCGACTGCTCGACGATGTTGACCATCACGCGCAGCCCGATCGCCAGGGCGCGCTCGTCGAGGTCGAACGTCGGCTGGTGCAGATCCAGCTGCGGCCCCTGGCCCGACCAGACGCCCAGGCGCGCCATCGCACCGGGAATCTCCTCGAGGTACCAGGAGAAGTCCTCGCCCCCGCCGGACTGGCGGGTGTCGGCCAGCGCGTCCGGACCGATGGCCTCGATCGCGTGGGTGAGGATGCGTGTCGAGACGTCCTCGTTGACCACCGGCGGCACGCCGCGCCGGTATTGCAGCGTGTGGTCGATGCCCAGCGGCGCCAGCAGCGCCGACACGGTCTCGCGGATGATCTCCTCGAGGCCCACCCAGGTCTGCCGGCTCGCGGTGCGCACGGTGCCGCCCAGCACCCCGCTCTGCGGGATGGCGTTGGCGGCCACCCCCGCGTTGACCGCGCCCCACACCAGCACGGTGCCGTTGCGCGGGTCGATGCGGCGGGACAACACCCCGGGCACCCCGGTGATCAGCGTGCCGAGCCCGTAGACCAGGTCGGCGGTCAGGTGCGGACGGGACGTGTGGCCGCCCGGCGAGTGCAGGGTGATCTCGATCTGATCGGCCGCCGAGGTGATCGGGCCGTGCCGGACCGCGACCTGGCCGACCTCCAACCGCGGGTCGCAGTGCAGGGCGAAGATCCGCGCCACCCCGCTGATCGCGCCCGCGGCAATGGCGTCGATCGCGCCGCCGGGCATCAGCTCCTCGGCCGCCTGGAAGATCAGCCGCACCCCGACCGGCAGCTCCGGCACCGACGCCAGGGTCAGCGCGGTGCCGAGCAGGATCGCGGTGTGGGCGTCATGGCCGCAGGCGTGCGCGACGTTGGGCATGGTGGAGGTGTAGGGCGCGCCGGTCCGCTCGGCCATGGGCAGCGCGTCCATGTCGGCCCGCAGCGCGATGCGCGGCTCGTGTTCGGGCCCGAGATCGCAGACCAATCCGGTGCCGCCGGGCAGCACCTTGGGGTTGAGCCCGGCGTCGGCCAGCCGTTCGGCGACGAACTGGGTGGTGGCGTACTCCTGGCGGCCCAGCTCGGGGTAGCGGTGGATGTGCCGGCGCCATTCGACCAGGTCGTCGTGGTGGGCGGCCAGCCAGGAGGTGGCGGCGTCGGCGAGGCTCATGCGGGCGCCCGCCGTTCCTGCGCGGCCAGCACGCGGTCGCGTTCGGCTTCCGTCAGGGCCAGCTGAACCACCGTGCGCGCCAGCATGATCGCGCCCTCGACGACGGCGCGGTCCCCGCTGGGGCTGGCGGCGGCCGTGGCGAACGCGCGCTGGTGCACCGTGGCGCCGCCGGCGTCGACCCCGACCACTGGATGGATCCCCGGCAGCACGTGCGTCACGTTGCCCATGTCGGTGCTGCCCATCGGCAGCGCCGCCTCGACCTCGCGGGCCACCGGCTCGCGGCCGAGCCGGCGCATCTCCTCCCGGAACACGTCGGCCAGCCATTCGTCGGGCCGGAGTTCGTCGTAGGCGGGTGCCGGATTCTCGATCTCGTATTCGCAGCCGGTGGCCAGCGCACCCGCGGCGAAGCACGCGTACATCCTGCCCTCCAGCTGTCTCAGCGACTCCGACTCGAACGCCCGCATCGCATACTCCAGCGTCGCGTGACCCGGGATGACGTTGACCGCCTGCCCGCCGTCGGTGACGATCCCGTGCACGAGCTGGCCCGGGGCCAGCTGCTGCCGCAACAGCCCGACGGCCACCTGCGCGACGGTCACGGCATCGGCGGCATTGACCCCCAGGTGCGGCGCGACGGCGGCATGGGATTCCTTGCCACGGTAGTGCACGGTCGCTTCCGACAGCGCCAGCGAGCGGGCCGCGGCGATGTCGGCCGGTCCGGGATGCAGCATCACCGCCGCCGCCACGTCGTCGAACACCCCGGCCCGCAGCAGCAGCGCCTTGCCGCCGCCCATCTCCTCGGCGGGGGTGCCGATCAGCACCACCCGCAGGCCCAGGTCATCGGCCACCTCGGCCAGCGCCAGCGCGGTGCCCACCGCCGACGCCGCGATGATGTTGTGGCCGCAGGCGTGCCCGATCTCCGGCAGCGCGTCGTACTCGGCGCATACCCCGACAGTCAGCGGCCCGCTGCCGAATTCGGCGCGGAAGGCGGTGTCGAGGCCACCCGCGGACGCGGTGATCTCGAAACCGCGTTCGGCGACCAGCGCCTGGGCCTTCGCGCAGCTGCGATGCTCGGCGAACGCCAGCTCGGGCTCGGCGTGGATGGCGTGGGACAGCTCAACCAGGTCGGAACCCCGTCGCCGCACGACATCCTCGACGCTGTCCAATGCGGTGGTGGGCATTCTCGCAGTATCTCACCGCGAGCCAAGGGCCTGAGTTACACCAGTCCGGCGATGAACGACGCCGCCTGCCCGGGGTAGGGCGGGACGCCGTAATCGTGGTGGGCATCCCGGTCCCGACCGCCGACCACGCACACCGGGTCACCGGGGCTGCAGATGTCGATGGCACGGCCGGCGAACTGGCCCGCCGTGGACAGGGGCGTGTTGAACCGGTTGCCGGGATTGCCGAACACGGCCACCGCCCTGACCTTGTTGGCCAACCCCGGGTCCAGCGCGGGAGCCGACCCGAAGTTGCCGATGCGCTCACCCAGCGGCGGCACCCCGGCCAGCTACAACTTCCTGCAAACCGCGGACGGCGCCAACGACGCCCGCGATCACATCGCGGAGATGGCCGACCAGTGCCCGGCGACGAAGCTGGTGCTCGGCGGTTTCTCGCAGGGCGCCGCCGCGGTGTCGATGCTGGCCGGG
>NZ_LZKF01000112.1:0-47864 GCF_001672665.1 Mycobacterium sp. E2238
GGCGGGGCCGCCTGCGGGTTGTTCCCCGCATCGGTCGGCTGAATGCCCGTCACGCCGCCCCCTCCGGCCGGTCCACCGGGGTCGCCGCCGCCCGCGGCGGTTCCGCCGGTCGCGGACGGGTCGGTGACGCTGTCTCCGGCCAAAGCCGCTGCGCTGCAAGAGATCCAGACGGCGCTGGGCGCGGCCAAGGACGCTCAGAAGAAGGGCGATTTCGCCGGTTACGGCGCCGCCCTGCAGCGGCTGGACGACGCGATCACCAAGTACAACAACACCAAATAGCTTGCCTTCGTGGTCTGCTGAGCCGCCCTGCGTTAACTGACTACCTGGCCAGACAAACAGATATTGGTTTCTCGGCACTCGGCATAGATCGGACGTGTTCGTGCGTTGCTATTACGGGGCGTGATCTCGTTGCCGGCAACGGCAGGCTAAAGGAGTCGATGGTGGGCCAGTCCGAAACGGATCGGATGACCGAGCCTATGGCCGGGGGTAGGCATGCGGGCGCGACGGGCGGCTCGTTTCGCCACGACGGTCGCGGCGTCATCGAGAGCGCATTTGAACTGCTGGAACACGTGGGTGCGTTGGAACCGGTGCGGCTGCTTGAGTTGGCGAATGCGAGCGGGATCCCGCGGGAGACGGTCCGTCGACTGCTGCAGCAGTTGATCGCCGTCGGGGCGGTCAGGCGTGACGGTACCCGCTACCGACTCGGCGCGAGCTTGTTGGGGTTGGGTTCGCGGGTGAGCCCGGAGCGGCAATTGCGCGTGGTCGCCCGGCGACCGATCGCCGAACTCGCGACCGCCACGGGGGCTGCGGTTCAGTTGTCTGCGGTGATCGGCGGGGAACCGGTGTTCCTGGACGCGGTGGACGCCCGCGTACCGGTGGGATTCACAGCCGAACCCGGAGCCAAGGTACCGTCGGGCACCGCGGCGGCGCGCGCCTATGCCGAATTAGGCCGTGCCGCACCAATAGTGGATGCCGGCGGCGTACACGCGAATCTCAGCTGTGTTGCCGTAGCGATTCCTCTCGGCGGCAATGCGGCGGCAGCCGTGTCGACTGTCATCGCCCAACGGCGCCCTCCGCTCGGACTGCTGGCTGCCACCAGGGCGACCGGGACCCGCATCGTCAGCCTCCTTCGCACGCCGTGAAAGGGTGACCGGCGGGAAAACCCACTGAGTGGGCACGGGCTGGCCGTGGCCCCCGTCGCTTCTTAACGTCACAAGTGTGACGGGAGATGCGGCCAAGAACGGCGCGGAAGTATTACTGGCGCAGCTGCAATCTCAGGGCGTGGACTGCATTTTCGCCTCTCCCATCGCCGTGATGGCACCGGTGTGGGAAGCGCTTGCCCGGCGGGCCGATGACATGACGCTGCGCTACTTCCGATGTCGTCATGAGTTGCTTGCGGTAAGCCTGGCATCGGGCTACTACAAGGCCACCGGCCGAAGCCAGATCGTCTTCTTGCCGACATCACTGGGAGTTCAAAACGCGTCGATGGCGCTGAGCACCGCGCTGCAGGAGCGCACACCGATGACGGTGCTGTCGCCCGACACGCTGAGCTATGGCGATGACCCCGACGGGGATCCTGGTGCCGAATGGCCCTCACTGCTCACTGACCATGCTGGCCCGGCCCGCCATGGCGAAGTCGTCGTCAAGTGGGCGAAGCGCGCACGCACGCCTTCGGATCTGGTTCATGAACTCCGGCGCGCCTGCTTCATCGCCGAGTCCGTCCCAACGGGACCAACGTTGCTCGAGGTTCCATTTCAGTTGTTGATGGCCGACGGTCACCCTGAAGTCCCCGCCTGGGTTTCCCCGGCACCGATTGTCGCGACACCAGAACATATCGACCGAGTGGCCGAAATTCTCGTGGGCGCCACCAATCCCGTCATCATCACCGAACACGGCGGGCGCACCGACGCTGACCGCAACGCCCTAAAAGAAATTGCCGAGGCAGTGTCGGCGCCCGTATTCGAATTCTGGAATCCCGCCTATCACAACTTCCCGCGGTCGCATCCGCTGTACGGGGCGGGGCCGGTGGAAGCGGTGTTGGGCGAAGCCGACGCCGTACTCCTGGCCGGCTGCAACGGACTATGGCACCCGCCAAATGCGGTGTTACGCCCAGGATGCGCCGTCATCCACCTCGAGCAAGACCCGCTGCGCCCGCGAGCCGCCTACTGGGGATACCCCACCACCGAGGCGGTCGCGGGCGACCTCTCGCTCAACCTGGCTGGCCTCGCGTCCAATCTGCGAACGCGGTCGGCTGCACGGGCCGAGGCCGGCGAGCGGTGGGCCGGCTTTACGCAGAGCATCCGCGCCCACGGCATCGAAGAGGCCCGCCAATTGGCCTCGCAGGCAACCGATTTCGTGCCAGCAGCCAGCTTGTTCGGCGCGTTGCACGATGCGCTGCCCGAGGACGCGATCTGTGTCGATGAGATCACGTCTCAAGTGCCGCAGATGATTCAGTTCCTATACGCCCGCAAGCCTTTCCAGCAGTATCGCGGATGGGCCGGGGCGCTGGGCACCGGGCTGGGCACCGCGCTCGGCGTCAAACTGGCGCGCCCCGGTCAGCCGGTCGTCTGCATCGTCGGCGACGGGGCGTGGCACTACAATCCCGTTCCGGCTGCCCTCGGATTCGCAGAGGAACACGGCGCCCCGCTGTTCATCGTGCTGTGCAACAACCGGCAGTACGCATCCCAGACCCGGAATCTCCTCAAGTACTACCCCGATAGCGCCGCGGTCCGCGAAGCGAACTTCGTCGGCAACGTCATTGAGCCAATGCCCGACTACGTGAAGCAGGCCGAAGCCTACGGCGGCACGGGTGAACGCGTGCAGAAACCCGACGAGCTGGCCGGGGCGGTGAAGCGCGCCCTCGAAGCCGTCGCGTCCGGACAGACGTTCTTGCTCGACGTCATCGTCCAACCGTAGGAGCCAAATGAGTACGACCGATGCGATAGGCGCGGCCGCCGACGGTGTGCCGTTGATCTGGAACGGGGCGGTGCAACATCGTCCGGCTTTGATCGTGCGGGCCGAGTCACCGGGCGACGTACAGCAAACCATCCGTGTGGCGCGTGACCGAGGGATGCGGCTGTCGGTGCTCGGCGGCGGCCACGACTGGGCGGGTCGCGCTGTATGCGACGGCGGTCTGGTGATCGACATGTCCGGGATGCGAAGTGTCACCGTCGATAGCGGGGCCCGGGTCGCAACAGTGGGTGGGGGTGTCATCGCCGCCGACCTGATCGACGCGGTCGCGCCGTACGGGCTGGTCGCCGCTACCGGCAACTGCGGCGGCGTTGGCATCACCGGCCTGACACTCGGCGGGGGCTACGGGCCGCTCAACGGGCGGTTCGGCCTTGCATCAGACAACCTGCTCGGCGCCGAGGTTGTGCTGGCGGATGGTCGGATCGTGAAGGCCGACGCGACTCATGAGCCGGAGCTTTTCTGGGCGCTGCGCGGTGGTGGCGGCAACTTCGGCGTGGTCACTTCCATGCGGGTGCAATTGCATCCGCTCGACCGGTTGATCGGCGGAATGATCCTGTTTCCGTGGTCGCAGGGCGCGACGGTGTGGCGTGGGCTGGATGAGGTGTTGTCGACGGCACCGGATGAGTGGACCGTGCTGAGTGGACTGATGTCGGGCCCGGACGGAAATCCGGCCGTTTTTCTAGCCCCGGCCTGGAGCGGCGATCTTCTTTCAGGCCAAGCCGCCGTCGATGCGCTCACTAAACTCGGAACGCCGCTGAGCGGTCAGGTCGCGCCCATGACGTACCGCGAATGGCTGAGCCTATTCGACGCATGGGATGTCCGTGGACAGTGCTGGGCGATCAACACTCGCACGATCGCGGGCTACACACCAGAGGTCATCGACGCGCTCCTCGAGATCGGCCGGACACTGACCCCGCCGCGCAGCGGCATCTCCATCCATCACTGTCATGGCGCGTCGACCCTCGTCGCCCCGGACCAGACCGCGTTCGCCAACCGCCGCCCACATTTCGTCGTCGAGATCATCGCCGGCTGGGAGGGCGGGGACAGCGTCCGTCATCGCGCCTGGGCCGACGCGGCCTCGGCCGCACTTGCCCCACACGCGCTTCCCGGCGGCTACGCCAACCTGCTCGTGCCCGGCGACCATGAGCAGATCGCAAATGCTTACGGCGAGAACGCCATTCGACTCGTCGCCGCCAAGAAACACTACGACCCCGATGGCGTTTTCACCGCCATTCCACTTCCCGGCGTAAGCGAGGGCAAGAGATCAAATGCCATACATCGCCGATAGTCCGCCGAGACCGAGCCGGAAGTTCCCGCCGGTCGCTTCTTGAAGCTCCCATGCGGTGGCCGCCGCGATGGAGGTGCTGCGCGGGCCAAGTCACCGCCCTGTCCAGCGGCTGCGGGACCGCCATCACATCAATGTGCATGACGGATCAGTATTTCCCCGTCATTCAGCAGCGGGACGCGGTCCGGAATCTGTCCCGGTACGCCTTCGGCGAGACGCCGAGCTGGTCGACGAATACCCGGCGGAGGCTTTCGGTGCTACCGAACCCGGCAAGGCGCGCCGTGTCGGCGACGCTGCGCCCGGCGTCGAGCGCGGCACGCGCGGCGTCGATGCGCACCATCTCGACGTAGCGGGCCGGCGTGGTGCCGAATTCGGACTGGAAAAGCCGGGTAAGCTGCCGCGTACTCAAGGACGCCTGGGCGGCAAGCGTTTTCACGCTGTGATTGGCCGCCGGGTCGGCCGAGATCGCTTCGGTGACCTTGCGCAGCGGGGACTGGGGCGGGGGTTCGGCCTCGACCAGCACCGAGAATTGCGACTGGCCGCCCGCCCGCTTGAGATAGACAACCAACCATCGGGCCACTTCGCGGACCAGCTCGGTGCCGTGATCCATCTCGACGAGCGCCAGCGCCAGGTCGATGCCCGACGACACCCCGGCCGAGGTGAACACGTCGCCGTCGCGGACGAAAAGCGCGTCCGGCTCGACGGCGACGTCGGGAAAAGCGCGGGCGAACAACCGGGCTTCATGCCAATGCGTGGTGGCGCGCCGGCCGTTGAGCAGGCCGGCCTGCGCCAGGATGAACGAGCCCGTGCAAATCGAGGCCAGTCGTCGGGTCCGCTCCGCGGCCGACTTGACCGCGTCGACAAGCGCGGGATCGATCGCCCGCCGCGGCAGGTTGTCGCTGCCGGCGACCATGATGATGTCGGCCGACTCGATCGACGAAAGCGCGTCCGTGACGCCCAACCGGGCGCCGATCGAGGTCGTGACGTCGCGGCCGTCCACCGATGCGATCTTTATGTGATAGTCGGCACCGAATCGGTTGGCTTCGGCGAATACCTCCCCCGCTCCCGCGACGTCCAGCATCGTCACGTCGTCGAAGACGACGATGACCACAACCCGCGACCGCACACCGGCTTCAGCCACGGTCCCATTGTCGCAATCTGTGGGAAAGATGTCGCACCGGCCCGCGGTGACCGGCTAGCGATTGACGATCGCGTCGCGTTCTGTGGTGAAGACGGCTCAAAAGCCCCAGGTGCTCACAGCCGGACGCCCGGAGACTAACAGCCAGTATCGCCCAACTCAGGAGGTTGATCGTGGTCACCCAGCCGATCGAAGCCATCGCCGACATCGTCGTCCCGGACACCAAGCTGGTGCGCGAGGTCACCGACTACATACGCGACGCCGAAGACGATCTGCTCTTCGACCATTCCCGCCGGGTATTCCTGTTCGGTGTGCTGCAGGGCCGGCGCCGGGGACTGCAGCCGGACCTCGAATTGCTATACGCCGGGGCGATGTTTCACGATTTGGGACTCACCGATCGCTACCGCACCTCCACTCTGCGCTTCGAGGTGGACAGCGCCAACGCGGCGCGTGATTTCCTGTTGGAACGCGGGGTCGACCAGGCCGACGCCGACAAGGTGTGGCTGGGCATCGCGCTGCACACCACGCCCGGCATCCCCGAATTCCTCGAACCCGAAATCGCCTTGGTCACAGCGGGTGTCGAAACCGACGTGCTGGGCATCGGCCGCGAGGACCTGTCTCCCGATGCAATCGCCGCCGTGACGGCCGCCCATCGGCGGCCGGACTTCAAGCGGCGCATCCTGGCCGCCTTCAACGACGGCATGAAGCACCGCCCGCACACCACGTTCGGCACGGTGAATGCGGATGTGCTGCAACACTTCGACCCGGCGTTCCGGCGTGACAACTTCGTGGAGATCATCCTCGACAACTCATGGCCCGAATAGGCGCCGCCCGGCTCGGTGGGTGATGTCGCGAACTGTTCCGCCCGTCGACGATGCTGCGGATCCGCGAAAGCGGTTGTAATCAACGAGATAAGGACACCATGCAACGAAGCGAGAACGACGCCTGCGATCTGGCCACGAGCGTGAGCGCCACCCGACACGATCACGGCGCCTAAGGACGCGTTGAGAACACATGTCGACTTACGTGCTGATTCCCGGTGCCTGGCACGGAGCCTGGTCGTGGCGGCCGGTCGTCGAGCGGCTTCGCGCGGCGGTCACCGGGTGATCACGTTGATGCTGCCCTGAATGACTGACGGTGATAACCCCTGGGGTTATCAGGCGGGGTCCGGCCCATCGTGGTTGCCGGGACGCACAACGGATTGCTCACCTGCCCCGACGAGGTGGCTAAGGCAATCCTCGCCGCTTGACCGGCCGCCTGATACGCCGCCGACGTCAGATTCTGTGGGAAAGACGGCCGGAACGGCACCGGTGAATGTTTGTGCCGCGTCGCAAGATGGAGGCAGCCAGCGAAGGAGGAGCGATCATGGCAATCCAGTCCATCGAAACCATTGCCGGCATCGTCATCCCCGACACGGCAGTCGTCCGGGACGCAACCGACTTCATTCGCGGCGCCGAAGACGACGTGCTCTTCCACCATTCCCGGCGCGTGTTCCTGTTCGGCGCGCTGCATGGGCGCCGCCTCGGCCTGGTTCCGGACCCGGAACTGCTGTACGTGGGCGCGATGTTCCACGACCTCGGCCTCACGGCGCGCTACGGCTCCTCGAGCCAGCGCTTCGAGATGGACGGCGCCGACGCTGCGCGCGATTTCCTGCTCGAGCGCGGCGTGGAAAAGTCCGACGCCGACAAGGTGTGGCTCGGCATCGCCCTGCACTCGACGCCCGAAGTTCCCGCACGTCTTTGCCCCGAAACCGCCTTGCTTGCAGCCGGTGTCAAGACCGACGTGGTCGGCGTGGGCCGCGACGACCTGGCCCCGGACGCCACCGACGCGGTGATCGCCGCCCACCCACGTCCCGACTTCAAGAACCGCATCCTTGCGGCTTTCAACGACGGGATGAAGCATCGTCCGGACACCACCTTCGGCACGATGAACGACGACGTGCTGGCGCACTTCGATCCCACGTTCAAGCGGGGGAACATGGTCGACTTCATTCTCGGCAGCAGCTGGCCCGAATAGCCGAAAGGAGCAGACAAATGGAGATCCACGAGGCGCTGTACACCACCAGGATGATGCGGCGGTTGCGGCCGGACCCGGTTCCGCTGGACGTGCAGGCGCGCATCCTCGACGCGGCCGTTCGCGCGCCCAACGGCGGCAACACGCAACGCTGGCACTTTGTGGCCGTTGACGATCCGGACCTGATTCGCGAGTTCGCCCAGCTGTTCCGCCAGGCCCGCGCCCTCGAATACGAGAAGTTCCGCACGGGGCAGGGACCGATGGTAGTGCCGGGGCCCGGCGCTGACCCGGCCGCGCACGCCGAGACGATGCGCCGAATCAAGGGCTCGGGGGATTACCTGGCCGACCATTTCGAAGAGGTTCCCCTGTTGCTTTTCGTCTTCGCCATCGACGACCTGGGCGGCGCCAACATCTACCCGGCGATCTGGAGTGTGTTGCTGGCCGCCCGTGCCGAGGGCGTCGGCGGCGTCATGACGATGGTGCTCAACAACTTCCGGGACAAGGTCAACGAGTTGCTGGGCGTGCCCGTCGAGGAAGGCTGGAAGATGTCGGCCATGCTGACGCTCGGCTACCCGCGGGGAAAGTGGGGCGTGGCAGCCAATCGCCGCCCCGTGCACGAGGTTTCGTCCCGGAACCGATGGGACGCGCCATTCGGTGTCGAGGTGCCGCAACCGCTGTGGTCGCCTCAAGAGGTCCCGCGGACCGGATTGGCCGCGGTCGGATAGTGGTGCGGCGGAACCATTCCGCCGCCGGGAGCGAGAGGACAGCGTGACATCAGCTAACAGTGCGGACGCGTTGGAAGTCTTCGGACCCGTCGTGGAATTCATGACCCCACCGGACGAAGATCAGTTGTGCGTCATGCGCGCGGTCATCCCGCCCGGGGTGGTGGTCCCGCTCCACAGTCACAACGACTTCGAGGATTTCTACATCCTGGCGGGCAGCCACCAGGTACTTGTCGAGGTCGGCGGCGGCCTTCAATGGCGCGATGCTCAGGCCGGAGAGTACGTTCGGGTGCCGGGCGACGTCCCGCACGCGCACCGCAACGTCTCGCGCGAACCCGCCGTCGACTTGATCATCACGACAGCGCGCATGGGCCGGTTTTTTCGTGAGGTCGGGCGGCCCGTGGGCTCCGCGCCACCGACCACCCGGGAGGTGGCGCGCTTCGTCGAGGTTGCGGCGCGTTACGGCTACCGGTTGGCGACGCCGGACGAAAACGCTGCGGTCGGCATCACCGTGCCCCCGTTCTCGGGGTGACGGGGCGCGAAACAAGGGGCGTGGCTGCGCAAGTGGAAATCGGTATAACAGGTCCGGGAGGTGGGTCACCAGGCCGGTTCGGGAAACCGCTTCCACTACCGTAGGAAGGCGGAGTCTTCGCACCAGATACGGTTTACCGGCCAGCGATGCAGTGGTATAGCGTCGGATCGTGCCTATCCCGATTGAGGTCGCGGGGTAAGCGGAGTCGTGGAGCTTATCGGCCGGCAAGCCGAAACGGCGGTTCTCGACCAGCTTGTCCAGGCGATATCCGCCGGGGAGAGCCGCGCGCTGCTGATCTACGGCGAAGCGGGCGTTGGAAAGTCCGCGCTACTGGACTACTTGGAGGCGAAGGCTTCACGCTGCAGTGTGATACGTGCGGCCGGTGTCCAGTCCGAGATGGAACTGGCCTTCGCTGCGCTGCATCAACTGTGCGGGCCGCTGCTCGACCACCTCGAGCGCCTTCCCGGGCCGCAGCGTGAGGCGCTGCAGACGGCGTTCGGCATTATCGCCGGACCGCCACCGGACCGGTTTCTGGTCGGATTGGCATTTTTGAGCATGCTCTCCGAGGCGGCGGACGAGCGGCCGTTGGTCTGCCTGGTCGATGACGAGCAGTGGCTTGACCGTGCGTCCGCTCAGGTGCTTTCGTTCGTGGCTCGGCGTCTGCTCGCGGAATCCGTCGGATTGGTCTTTGCCGCGCGAGTTCCGAGCCGTGATCTCGCCGGGTTGCCACACCTCGCGGTGGGTGGTCTGGCGGATCCTGAGGCCCGTGCGCTTTTGGACACGGTGCTGACCGGGCCGTTGGATGCGAAGGTGCGCGATCAGATCGTCGCCGAGACGCACGGCAATCCACTGGCATTGGTGGAGCTGCCGCGCGGACTGAGTAACCAGGAACTGGCGGGCGGATTCGGACTGCCCAGGGCCGCAAGGCTTTCCGGAACCGTCGAGGAAAGCTTTCGTCGGCGCATCAGTGCCATGCCAGATCCGACCCGCGAGCTGTTGCTTGTTGTGGCCGCGGAGCCGACCGGTGATCCGGCGTTGATTTGGCCGGCCGCGGCACAGCTGGGGATCGGCACCGACGCCGCAACGCCCGCGGTCGATGCCGGCCTGGTGGAGCTCGGCGCGCGGCTGTGGTTCCGGCACCCGCTAGCCCGTTCGGCGGCTTACCACTCGGCGTCGCTGTTGCGACGACAACGGGTCCACCGGGCCCTCGCCGGTGTCACGGATCCGGGGTCGGATCCAGACCGATGCGCCTGGCATCTGGCTCACGCCACGGCCAAGCCGGACGAGCACGTAGCGGCCGAGCTGCTTCGTTCCGCCGATCGCGCGCGCGCGCGTGGTGGCGTGGCCGCCGCGGCGGCCTTTCTTGAGCGCGCCACGGTTTTAACCGTCGACCCGGCCCAGCGAGCACAGCGGGCGCTCGACGCCGCGGCGGCCAAGGTCGAAGCCGGGGCATTCGACGCTGCGCTGGACTTGATTGCTCGGGCCGAGGCCGGGCCCTTGAACGACTTCCAGCGTGCACGCGTCGACCTGGTCCGCGCTCAGTTGGCCTTCGTCACCAACCGCGGCAGTGATGCGCCGTCGCTGCTGCTGAAGGCCGCCAAACAGCTCGAACGAATCAACTTAGCGCTTTCGCGCGCAACGTATCTGGAAGCAACGTCGGCGGCGATGTTCTCCGGTCGGTTGGCGGCCGATTGCGGGGTCGTGGACGTGGCCCGCGCCGCCGCGGCATCGCCGCGGCCGCCGATGCCGCGACCGTCCGACTTGCTGCTCGACGGCTACGTCGCACGCTTCACCGACCGGTACGCGGTGGCGGTGCCGATCTTGCGCCGCGCGGTCAGTGCCGCCCTCGCGTCGTCGGGCGAGGCGCTGCGCATTTTTTGGCTGGCGAGCATCGCCGCGCTGGACCTCTGGGATGACAAGAGCTGGGAGCTGCTCTCGGAGAGGCACGTCGCGGTCGCCCGCACCACCGGCGTGTTGACGGAACTGCCGCTCGCTTTGAGCATGCGAGCGATATTGCTTCAATTCGCCGGGGAACTGACGGCCGCGGAGGCGCTTGTGCAGGAAGTGCGGGTGGTGACCGAGGCGACCGGCGCCGGGCTCGCGCCTTACGGCGCCCTGCTGCAGGCCGCATTTCGCGGCGACCGGGCCGAGGTGTCTGCGCTCGTCGAATCGACGACGAAAGACGTTACACGCCGCGGTGAAGGTATCGGGTTAGCCGTAGGCGAGCGCGCGGAAGCGGTGCTCAACAATGGAATTGGAAACTACAAGGTGGCGATGGCCGCAGCGCAATGCGCGGTCAAACATCCAGCGGACCTGGGCGCATCGCCGTGGTGCCTGGTCGAGCTCGTCGAGGCAGCGATGCGCTGCGGCAGGGCCGACATCGCGACCGACGCCCTTGCTCGCCTTACGGAGATGACGGATGCCTGCGGAACCGATTGGGCGCTGGGTGTCCAAGCACGTTCGCGCGCGCTGCTTTCCGATGGTGCCGAGGCCGAGCGCCAGTACCTAGACGCGATCGCGCGGCTCGGGCGCACCCGCATTCGTGCGGAACTTGCCCGCGCTCATCTGCTGTACGGCGAATGGTTGCGTCGCGAGCGCCGTCGCACCGATGCTCGGGCGCAGCTGCGAATCGCGCACGGCATGCTCGACGCCATGGGAATGGAGGCTTTCGCCGAGCGGGCCGGCCGCGAGCTGCAGGCCACGGGGGAGACCGCGCGCAAACGCGCGACAGCTTCCGCCAATGGAGAACAGCTGACAGCGCAGGAAGCCCAGATCGCGCGGTTGGCCCGCGACGGGCTGTCGAACCCCGAGATCGGCGCGCGGCTATTCATCAGCGCTCGGACCGTTCAACACCACCTGCGGCAAGTGTTTACGAAGCTGGACATCAGTTCACGCAGCCAGCTCGATCGCGTCCTTTGATTCGCCGTCGACGGGTAACCGCGCTGTGTGCAGTGGGCTGGAGGCTCGGATAGCGTTGGTTCTGTGTCGCGGTGCGAGGGCACGGAGTTGAGGCTGATAGGTCGCCACGCCGAGTGTGGTGCTCTCGGTCGACTGGTGGCCGCGGTGTGCGACGGTGAGAGCCGGGCCCTGGTGGTGCATGGTGAGGCGGGTGTCGGCAAAACGGCGCTCTTGGAGTACCTGGCCGGGCAGGCGTCGGGCTGCAAGGTTGTGCACGCCGCCGGGATTCAGTCGGAGATGGAGCTGGCGTTCGCCGGGTTGCACCAGCTCTGCGCGCCCATGCTCGATCGACTGGCGCGCCTACCAGCGCCGCAGCGAGAAGCCCTGGAGACCGCATTCGGCATGAGCACCGGGTCGGCGCCGGACCAGTTCCTTCTCGGCCTGTCCGTCCTGAGCTTGCTGTCGGACGTGGCCGAGGAACAGCCGCTGCTGTGCCTGATCGACGATCAGCAGTGGCTGGACCGCGCCTCGTCGCAGATCTTTGCGTTCGTCGCCCGCCGCCTCGGCGCGGAAGCGGTTGGCGTTGTCTTCGCGACCCGAGTGCCCGGGGTGGAATTGGCCGGCCTGCCGGAGCTGGTCGTCAGCGGTCTGCCGAAAGGAGACGCGCGTGCGCTCCTGGACTCGGCATTGCCGGGGTCGTTGGACGGGCGGGTGCGCGATCAAATCGTCGCTGAGACGCGCGGCAACCCGCTGGCCTTGATGGAGCTGCCTCGCCGCATGACCTCGGCAGAACTGGCCGGGGGTTTCGGGCTGCCGGCAGCGGCGCCCCTTGCCGGTGCCGTCGAGGAGAGCTTCCGCCGTCGCCACGCCGCATTGCCCGCCGACGCCCAACTCCTGCTTCTGCTCGCAGCGGCCGATCCCACCGGCGACCCGGCACTGGTCTGGAGTGCCGCGGAGCGGCTTGGCGTCGCGGCCTCGGCCGCGGCCGAGGCCGCCGACGCGGGTCTGGCCGAGATCGGCACCCAGGTGCGTTTCCGGCACCCCTTGGCTCGCTCAGCGACCTACTGGTCGGCGTCGCCGGCCGAGCGCCGAGTGGTCCACGGCGCACTCGCGGCAGTTACCCATCCAACACTCGATCGCGACCGCCGGGTTTGGCACCTCGCCGAGGCCGCTCCCGGCCCGGACGAGGAGATCGCCGAGGAGCTGGAGCACTGCGCCGACCAGGTACGGGCGCGGGGTGGGCTTGCCGCGGCGGCGGCGTTCCTCGAACGCGCCGCGCGGTTGACGCTCGATCCGGGGCTGCGGGCCGGGCGGGCGCTCGCCGCGGCACACACCAAGGTGCAGGCGGGCGCCTTCGATGCGGCGGCGGCCCTGCTGGCGATGGCGAAAGCTGGGCCGCTCGACGATCTGCAACGGGCGCGCGTCGACCTTCTGCGGGCTCAAGTCGCGTTCGCCACGAGCCGGGGCGGCGACGCTCCACGCCTGCTGCTGATGGCCGCCAGGCGATTCGAGCCGATCGAGGCCGGCCTCGCCCGGGAGACCTACCTCGACGCCATCAACGCCGCGGCGTTCGCCGGCCGCCTGGCCAGCCGCGGCGGCGGGGTTCTCGAAGTGGCTCGAGCCGCAGCCGCGGCCCCGCAACCACCGCGCGGCCACCGCGCGCCCGACGTCCTTCTCGACGGCCTGGCGGTCAACTTCGTCGAGGGGTACGCCGCAGCGGTGCCCGGCCTGCGGGACGCGCTGACGGCGTTCGGCGCCGGCATGTCGGCGGACGAGGAACTGCGCTGGATGTGGCTCATCAACCTAGCGGCCCTGCACCTGTGGGATGACGCGCGCTGGGACGCACTATCGGTCCGCTACCTCCAGCTCGCGCGCAAGGTCGGCGCCCTGAACGAGCTGCCGCTCGCCCTGAGCACGAGGGCCATGATGCTGTTGTGGGTCGGTGACCTGACCGCCGCGAGCACGTTGATCGACGAGCAATCCACGGTCACGGAGGCGACGGGGAGCAATCTCGCGCCCTACACCGCGATGCGCCTCGCGGCGATGCGCGGCAGGAAAGCGCAGGCGTCCGCCCTGATCGAGGCCACCAACATGGAGGTGTCCAAGCGAGGCGAAGGCATCGGGGTGGCCTGCGCCGAGTGGACAAGGGCAGTGTTGCACAACGGCTTTGGCGATTACCCGGAGGCGATGGCCGCTGCCCAGCTGGCTCTCTACCATCAGGAGTACCCCGATGTGCGATACCCAGGCATTGCGAACTGGGCCGCGGCGGAGCTCGTGGAGGCGGCCGTACGTGGCGGGATGACCGAGACCGCGACCGTCGCTATTCGTTGGCTGGCCGAGATGACCGCCGCCAGTGGCACCGACTGGGCGCTCGGGGTGGAAAAGCGCTCGCGCGCACTGATGGCGGAGGGGGAGAACGCCGAGCGCCTCTACCGGGCGGCGATCACGCACTTCGGGAAAAGCCGTGTCCGCACCGAGCTCGCCCGAGCGCACCTGATCTACGGCGAATGGCTCGCCCGGGAACGCCGACGCGTCGAGGCGCGCGAGCAGCTGCACACCGCTCACCACATGCTGGAGACCATGGGTATGGCGGGGTTCGCGGAGCGGGCGCGGCGCGAACTGGAAGCCATCGGTGCAACCACCCGCAAGCGCACAGCCATCACGAGCACCGTTGAACTGACCGCCCAAGAGACCCAGATAGCCCGTCTGGCCCGCGAAGGGCTGTCTAACCCCGAGATCGGAGCCCGGCTGTTTATCAGCGCCAAAACGGTCCAGTACCACCTGCGCAAGGTCTTCGCCAAGCTCGGCATCACCTCCCGAAGCCAGCTCGACAATGCCTTGACCTAGCGGAGAAGTGGGCCGTTCATCCATCGACTAGCCACCGGCGGATGCGATTGCCGGCCCGTTGGCGCCAGGATCTCATTGACGCACAAGACGCACAAGACCAGCGGGACGGGAGCTGCTTCGATGGGTCAGGACGTGATCGTGGTGACCGGCGCAGCGAGTGGCTTCGGTCGGCTGGGCTCCGAGGCGTTGGCGCTGGCGGGCCACACGGTCTATGCGTCGATGCAAGACATCAACGGCCGCAATGCATCCCAGATCGAAGCGATCGGCTGCTTCGCGAAGGACAACGGGGTTGAGCTGCGGACCGTGGAAATGGACGTGCAGTCGCAGCCTTCGGTGGACGCAGCGATCGAAAGGATTTTCGTCGCCAACGGCCGTATCGACGTGGTGGTACACAACGCGGGACACATGGCATTCGGGCCGGCCGAGGCCTTTACGCCGGAACAGCTGGCCGAACTCTATGACGTAAACGTTGTGGGGACACAGCGAGTCAACCGCGCGGTGCTGCCGCACATGCGACGACAGCGCCAGGGTCTTCTGGTATGGGTGTCCAGCAGCAGTTCCGCGGGGGGCATGCCACCGTATCTGGCGCCATATTTCGCGGCGAAGGCCGCGATGGACTCGCTCGCGGTGGCCTATGCATGTGAGTTAACCCGATGGGGCATAGAGACCTCCATCATCGTTCCCGGCGCATTCACGAGCGGGACCAATCACTTCACCGATGCCGGCTCACCCGCAGACCGCGTGATTGTGGGCCAGTACGAGGCCGGACCCTACGCGGGTTTAGGAACCCGGGTCCAGGAGGCCCTCGCCGTGATCGGGGCGCACGAAGCCGGCGTGTCCACGGTTGCCGACGCAGTGGTCAACGTGGTCGACACCGCATTTGGGAAGCGTCCGTTTCGAGTCCACATCGACCCGGCCAACGATGGTGCCGATGTCGGCTTCGCCGTGCTCGACCGGCTCAGGGCCGAGATGTTGCATCGCGTCGGATTGTCGGACCTGCTGAAACCGGCCGGTTGGGGTAGGTAACGAGTGCGTCCTTGATCACCTTGCAGCAGAGGAGTTTTCAGGCGCAGGCCGTGCGGAATCTGTCTCGGTAGGCCTTGGGGGTGATGCCCAGATGATTGAGAAACACCCGTCTCAATGTCTCCGTACTGCCAAACCCTGCCAGATCTGCGGCTTCGGCGATGGTGCGACCGGCTTCGAGTGCCGTGCGTGCGAAGTCGATTCGCACCAACTCGACGTAGCGCGCCGGCGTCAATCCGAGGTCCGACTGAAACAGTCGGGTCAGTTGACGTGTGCTCAGAGATGCCCGGGCCGCAAGCCTTTTCACGCTGTGGTCGGCCCCGGGGTCGGCGTTGATTGCGTCGGTGACCGCTCGCAGGGGAGAATCCGGCGGCGGATCGGCCTCGATCATGACCGAAAACTGCGACTGTCCGCCAGCGCGTTTGAGGTATACCACCAACGCGCGCGCGACTTCACGGACCAACTCCGGGCCGTAATCGAGTTCGACCAACGCTAACGCGAGGTCAATGCCCGACGACACGCCCGCGGAGGTAAACACGTCGCCGTCGCGGACAAAGATCGCATCCGGTTCGACCCCGACATCGGGAAAGGCTCGGGCCAAGCGTCCGGTATGCCGCCAATGCGTCGTGGCGCGACGGCCGCTGAGCAGCCCCGCCTGCGCCAGGATGAACGAACCCGTGCATACGGATGCCAGCCGTCGCGTCCGGGCCGGCACCGTTTTGAGTGCCTCGACGAGCGCGAGATCGATCGGCCGCCCGACCAGATTGTCTCCGCCGGCGACCAGGACCGTATCGGCGGACTCGATGGACGAAATGCTCCGGGTGACGGCGAACCGCGTCCCTATCGAAGTGGTGACGTCGTTCCCATCCACCGACGCGATCTCCAGCGAATAGTTCGCGCCGAACCGGTTGGCTTCGACGAAGACCTCCGCGGGCCCTGCCGCGTCCAACAGCTTTACGCCGTCGAAGACGACGATCACCACCACGCGGGGTATTGCGCTGATGCCGACCACCCGCTCATCGTGTCGCGTCGGCGGCGTCAAGTTCAAGCCAACCGTGTCGCATTCTGTGGGAAGGACGGCGCGAATTCCAGCGCCGGGGTGGCCGAGGAACCCGGAAACTGGCCAGAAGGATCGCTCAAGGAGACGAGAAAAGATCATGGCCGTCCTGTTCGGTGCACTGCAGGGCCACCGCCGCGGACCGCGGCCAGACCTGGAGCTTCTGTACGCCGGCGCGATGTTTCACGATGTGGGCCTTACCCAGCCCGGCCGCACCTCGACCCTTCGCTTCGAAGTGAACGGCGCCGACGCGGCGCGAGACTTCCTGGTGCGACGCGGCGTTGACAAAGCCGACACCGAAAAGGTGTGGCTGAGCATCGCCCTGCACACCACTCCGGGGATCCCCGAGTTCCTCGAACCCGAAATCGCCGTGTTCACAGCAGGTGTCGAGCCCGACGTCCTGGGCATCTGCCGCGAAGACCTCCCTCCCGAAGCCCTTGCCGTCACCGCCGCCGATCCACGCACGGATCTTGGCAGCCTTCAACGACGGCATGACGCATCGCCCGCACACCACCTTCGGCACCGTCAATGCGGACGTGCTTTCAGCTCGACATCGGCGAGCCCTTGATACAACTGAGCGGCGCCGTCCGCTGGTGGAACGTTGAGGGCGACACCACGACGACTCACAACACCCACGAGATTTTGTTCACTAATCTGCCGGCGGAAGATGCGGATCGCGCAATCGCCCGGATGAGGCCGTTCAGCAGCTTCGCGGTCACCGAGGTACTGACCGCCGCGGCCTGGCATGCCGTGCCATCCACGTACATCGTCTGCGAGAAGGACAGGGCGGTCGCCGACCAGGATGTCATCGCGGCGAGGGCGACCCAGACGCGTCGCTTGCCCGCCGACCACACGCCTTTGCTGTCGATGCTCCAGGCTCTGACCGACCTGATGGTGGAGGCGGCCAACAACGGCCACATGAGTCCGGCCCCGCATCCGACAAATCGAAGGCAGCAGGAGCTATGACCGCGGATGCCGACCGCGGCGGAGAGCAGGCACCACTGCTGGTCGTGTGCGCTGTTATCGGCATGACGATCACGTTCGAGCTGCCGCGACTCCGGATAGTCGCATCGATAGTTCGGGTTCTCGGCATGGTTCGTCGACAGCTCACCGCTGCACCCAAATTACCTGCCATGGCTAGCCACCGGCGGATGCGATGTCGGCTCGATGCGCCGCAAGCTGGTCAATGACTGGTGGAAGGACACGCGATGAGCAGCCGAATCGTCGCTTCGGTGCGCATTCGAGCAGATCCGGGCGACCGGCTGAGAGGAGGACGGCGATGCGCTTAGTGGTCGCTATGACCGGAGCGACGGGTGCCGCCCTGGGCATCCGTCTGCTGGAAGTACTTGGGCAGCTGGGGGTCGAGACACACCTGATTCTCAGCGACTGGGCACGGGCGACGATCAAGATGGAGACGAACACCGGCGTCGACGAGGTGCGGGCACTGGCCTCACACGTGTACAGCGCCCGTGATCTTGCCGCGGGCATTTCCAGCGGGTCGTTCCGCACCGATGGCATGGTGGTGTGCCCGTGCAGCATGAAGACGTTGAGCGCCATCCGGATTGGCTCCAGCGACAACCTGATCACTCGTGCCGCCGACGTGACGCTCAAGGAGCGGCGCAGGCTGGTCCTGGTCGCGCGGGAGGCTCCCTTGAGCGAGATCCACCTGGAGAACATGCATTACCTGGCGCGCGCCGGTGCCGTGATCTTCCCGCCGATGGTGGCCTATTACACCAAGCCCACCTCGGTCGACGAGGTGACGAACCAGGTGGTCGGGCGGGTCATCGATCAACTGGGGATCGAGCACTGCCTGATCAAACGCTGGAAGGAAGATCCACCGCCGGTTGGGGTGAATGGGCACGGAAACCTCGCGGAATCCGATGACTGGCTCGTCACAAACGGCCGATAGAAGAACAGCCTCCAAAACCCTGTGAGGAGAACGAAATGACCACGACGACAAGCCTTCCTGAAACCATCAACGTTTCCAGCGCCCAAGAATCGGGGCCAGATCAGCGCAGCTGGTTGGCCACCCTCGAAGCCGCGGGCCAGCTACGCCGCATCACGGCCCCCGTCGACTGGGATGAGGAGATCGGGGCGATCACCCGCGCCAACCTTGCCCTCGGCGGCCCGGCACTGCTGTTCGAGAACATCATTGGCCATGAGAACACTCGGTGCACAAAGCTTTTGACGTCGGCACTGGGCAGCCGGCGTCAGGTGCAGCTGATGCTGGGGCTGCCCGAAGGCACCAGTGACTCGGCGATCGTGCGTCACCTCCGGGAGGCGTTCAAGAAACCGATTCCGCCGCGCGTGGTCGATACCGGCCCGGTCAAGGAGAACATCCTCGAGGGCGACGACATCAATTTGTGGGAGCTTCCGGTCCCCAAGTGGCACGGCGAGGACGGTGGTCGCTACATCGACACGTTCTGCGGTGTGGTCACCGAGGACAAGGTGACGGGGCGCGACAACATCGGTTGCTACCGGGGCCAGATCGTCGACCGTGACAAGATCGCCAAGCTCCTGGTGCCCAGTCAGGGTTGGGGCGGCCACATGGAGGAGTACAAGCCGGAGCCGATGCCGGTCGCCGTCGTGTACGGGTGGCACGACGTGCTGGGGTTCTGCGCCGGGAGCCCGTTTCCGAAGAACATCTGCGAATGGGACATGATGGGTGCCCTGCTCGGGCGCCCGGTTGACCTGGTGGCCTGCGAAACGGTGCCGTTGCACGTCCCGGCGACCGCGGAAATCGTCGTCGAGGGCTTCATCGATCCCGACCCCTCGACCTTCGTCGTCGAGGGTCCCTTCGCCGAGTACCCCGGCTTCATTGGTGGCGCGGCACCGGCGCCGGTGCTGCGGGTCACCCGGATCACCCACCGCAACGATCCGGTGCTGCGCGGCACCCTGGAAGGGATCCGGCCGGGATGCTTCAACGAAGACAGCATCGTCAACTTCGCGCGGTCGGCGATCACCTGGAACGTGCTCGACGACCTCGGGATCGGCGGCATCACCGACCTGTGGATGACTGAGGTGACAAACGGCCAAAACACTCTGGTGCAGATCCAGAAGCGTTACCGGGGCCACGCGCAGCAGATCGCCTCGGCGCTGTGGGGGACAGGCGGATCGGTGTGGTTTCACAAGAACGTCATGGTCGTAGAGGAGGACATCGACCTCCACGACCCGGTCGCGCTGGACTGGGCCATGTCATACCGGGTCAACGCCGGCCTCGGTGATATCGCATTCTTCGGCCCGGGTCTGGGCTCATCGCTCGACCCGTCGACACCACCGGCGTTAAATGACACCAACAAATACGGCGCCGGCCAATGGACCCGGGTACTTATCGACGCCACCCGAAGCTGGGAGGTCGACCCGCGCCCGGAGTGGGGTGGGCGTCGCTTCCCGCCGACCGACAGGCTCACACCCGAGCTCGAGTCCAAAATCGCAAGCCGCTGGGAGGAATACGGGATTGGCATCCCCTACCTCGACGATGGTGGGCGCGAAATGCTGACGCTGCAGAAACTGAGCAAACGGATGCCGGAAGTGTGATATCAGATTCCGCCCTCGAGCCGGCCGCCGCCGAATTCGCCGCAACGGCGGCCCACGCGCCACCGGTCTACGAACTGACGCCAACCGAAGCGCGCGACGGGCTGGAGGATATCCAGTCGACTCCGGCCGCCAAGCCCGACGTCGACAGTGCATGGATGACCGTCGGGGCCGGTGGCGCCCAGGTGCGCGTCCGCCTCGTCAAACCGGTTGGGGCGAAAGGCCTTTTACCTGCCGTGCTATACCTGCACGGTGGCGGATGGGTGCTCGGCAGCGCCGCGACCCATGACCGCCTGGTGCGTGAGCTTTGTGTGGGCGTGCACGCCGCCGTTGTGTTCGTCGAATATGATCGCGCACCGGAGGCCCGCTATCCGGTCGCGCTCGAGCAGGCCTACGCGGCCGCGCGCTGGATCCAGCGAAACGGCTCCAGTGCCGGTGTCGACGGCACCCGCGTGGCGGTCGCCGGTGACTCGGCCGGCGGCAATTTGGCCGCCGCGTTGGCCTTGCTGGCCCGCCGCCGCGGCGACGTCACCTTCGTTCACCAGTCGTTGTACTACCCGGTGACCGACGCCTCGCAAAACACCCCGAGTTACCGTGATTTCGCCGAAGGTCCGCACCTGACTGCCAAGGCCATGGCCTGGTTCTGGGATGCGTATCTGCCCGATCTGGATCGGCGCGACGACGTCCTCGCCTCACCGCTCAGGGCCGGCGTCGGCGAACTCGCCGGACTGCCTGAGGCGTTCGTCGTCGTGGACGAATGCGACGTCCTGCGCGACGAAGGAGAGGCCTATGCCCGCAAGCTGACCGCCGCCGGGGTGCATTGCACCAGCGTCCGCTACAACGCCACGATTCATGACTTCATGATGCTGAACTCCCTGCGCGAAACCGCTGCGGCGACCGCAGCGATCACACAAGCGATCGACGTGCTGCGGGGATCTTTGAAAGCGTCTCCGCCAGTGAGGAACTGATGAGTGACGCGCCGAGGACGGTACTGCACTGGTACGACTTCATATGCCCGTTCTGCTACATCGGGCAGTCGAGGTCCGCCCTCCTGGTGGAGGCCGGCCTCGAGGTCATCTCACTGCCATTCCAGGCGCATCCCGACATCCCGGCCGGCGGTCTCGTTATCGGTCCCCGTCGTGGGCCGAGGTCCGAGATGCTCGAGCGGGAGGCGGCAGCGGAGGGACTGGTGCTGAACTGGCCGGATCGAATCCCCAACAGCAGGAGTGCTTTAGCCGCCGCCGAATGGGTTCGCCGCAATCAGCCGGCCGCCTTCGACGAACTCCAGCGGGGGTTGTACCAGGCGCACTTCGCTCTCGGTGAAGACATCGAGGATCAACAGGTCATCGACCGACACGCGGTAAAGGCCGGCGTGGACCCGGGCGCACTGCACACCGCGCTCGCCGACGGCACTGCCTACGCCGCTGTCGATTTGTTGGAACGGACCGGGCAGCAGTGCGGCGTCTGCGGCACACCCGCGTGGCTGCTCGGCGGCAGGTTGGTAGCCGGGCTAGTGCCCATGTCGGAATTTGAGCGCATTGCCCACGATGCGTTGGCTCAGCGAGCGCGATTGGAGAGGAGCAACCAATGACCGCGATCGATGTAAGTGTCGCGCTGCCACCGTCATTCGAGTCGGCTGAGCACATTGTCGCGGCGGAGAAACTGGGCTATCGCCGGGCCTATCTCTACGACACCCCGTTCGGAGGCGATGACGTCTGGCTCGGCCTGCACCGTGCGGCGGAGCGGACCACGACGATCGAGCTGGGTCCCGCGGTATTGATTCCGACGCAGCGTCACCCGTTGGTCAACGCCGCCGCGACCGTCTCACTGCATCGACGGGCGGCGGGGCGGATTGTGACCTCTTTCGGCACCGGGTTCTCCAGCCGCGCGGCCATCGGCCAGCCGCCGATCCGATGGTCCTACATGGAGTGCTATATCCGTGCCTACCAGGCGCTGTTGGCCGGAGAGGCGACCGACTGGGAAGGCGCGGCCATCAAGTTGATGCTGACCTCGGCGCAAGCCGACGCACTGCCCCTGCGAATCCCGTTGCTGGTGGCGGCAACCGGACCCAAGGGTGCCGGCGTCGCCAAGCGGCTCGGCGCCGACGGGCTGATCTCCATGTTCGACGTCGTGCCCGGTCAGAGCGACTTTACTCGCGCGGTGGTAGCCACCATGGGTACCGTCCTCGACGAAGGGGAGGACTTGGCCGGCGAACGCGTCCGATCAGTGGTCGGCGCCCCGTGGGCCGCGGCATATCACTTCATCTATGTCACCAAGGGCGCCGACGCAGTGCGCGGGATGCCCGGAGGCACCGCCTGGCTAGATGTAATCGAGAAGGTCCCTCAGCGCCTGCGCCACCTGCACATTCACCAGGGCACCATGGTCGAGATGAACGACGCCGACCTGGCCGGTTGGCGTGCCGGAGGTTACGCCTCGGTCCCCTCGGTCACCCTGAGCGGAACCGCCGAGACTGTCGGAAAGGCCGTGGCCGCAATGGCCCAAGCCGGCGCCACCGAGATCGTCATCGAGCCCTCGGGTCCCGACATTCCACGCGAACTCGACAGATTCATCGTGGCCGTCCACGGTAGCTCTGTCGGGTAGCTGATCGCACTGGCCAGTAGGAGGCGGTATGACCGATCGACGCGCGGTTGTTACAGGCGCAAACGGGGGAATTGGGTCGGCGATCTGCCAGCGGCTGCGAACCGACGGCATCGAGGTACGAACGACGGACATCGTCGGCCCAGCAGATGCCGTGCTGGATCTGACCGCTGACCCGATACCCGATTGGCTCGGCAGCGACGTCGACATCTGCGTGGCGGTCGCGGGCGTCGTCGACACCTACGCTCCCGCGCATTCGATGTCGGCCGAAAAGTGGTCGCGAGACATCGACGTAAACCTGACGGGCGCTTTTCGGGTCATTCAAGCATGTCTCTCGGGCATGCGAGAACGTGGTTTTGGTCGCATTGTCGCGATTTCGAGCGTCGCGGGACGCAATGGGGCGTTAGGCAAAGTCGCCTACGCCGCATCGAAAGCTGGACTGCACGGCATGATTCGCACCATCGCGATGGAGAACTGTTCCCTTGGAATCACCGCCAATTCAGTTCTGCCGGGCGTCATCGCCACGCCCAAAGCGATGACCCTCCCCGCGGCGGACCAAGAACGTATCTGTGCGGCACTGCCGAGCGGCCGGTTCGGGCGCCCCGAGGAGGTCGCCGATCTGGTCGCCTTCCTCGTCAGTGATCGCGCCGGGTACATCACCGCGCAGGACATTTCCATCGACGGTGGCATGGAACTGAATACGTTGTTTGTGGGGCCAATCCGCTTGCAGGACAAAGTTACTCCCTCGACAGGTGCGTCGGAAGGACACATGCCTTGCCCATCTACCAGTGTTACAGACCACTAGGATGCTGACATCCTCCGCGCTTTCAACGACGCCACGAACCCCTTAGATCCGACCTCGCGCGCTGCAGCATCGTCGACGTCATCCTCAACAGCGGCCGGCCCGAATAGCGGGCCGCGAGGGCTTGCCCGGCACAGATGTCCAGCTTGGCCGGAGAGTTCGCTAACGCGTTGCGCGGTGTGAAGCGCGGGTGTGATGCGTTTCCGTTGGCGTTCGACACTTGTTCCGTCCTTCGGAACACCTATTGGATCCACGGCGACCTTTTGCGTATTCATAGCTATGTCGTTGGCCTGAACGACCTCGTCTTGGAATCGGCTAACCACAACGGTTTGCAGTGGATCGGGCATCCCAGAAATCAAATTCTCCGAAAGGTGGTCATTAATGACGAAATCATTGCGGCACCGGGCATTTGATGATCCCGAAGCGGTGGCGCACGGAGACGTGCGGCGGCTGGCACATTCGACGCTGGCACCCGAATACGACTTCATCGTGTGCGGGTCTGGATCATCGGGCTCGGTGGTCGCCAGGAGGATCGCCGAAAACCCGGACATGTCAGTGCTTCTCCTCGAAGCCGGCACTCACGACGCGACTCCTTCCGTGATGGTGCCTGCCCTGTGGCCGACAAATTTGGGATCCGAACGCGACTGGGGACATCGAAGCGAGCCCAATCCCCACATCAACAATCGCGCGCTGCCGATGTCTATGGGCAAGGTTCTCGGTGGAGGATCGAGCATCAACGTGATGGCGTGGTCGCGCGGCCATCGGGCGGACTGGGATTTCTTCGCCGCCGAGGCCAAGGACCCTGCTTGGAGCTATAGCGCGGTCGTCGATATTTATCGGCGTATCGAAGATTGGTTGGGCGCCCCCGATCCCCGATATCGGGGTAGTGGGGGACCTGTCGGAGTGCAACCGGCCACGAGCCCCGATGGTCTCGGCCCGACGACGCTCGAGGCCGCCAGGGCAATGGGTCTGCCCACCTTCGCGCATCCCAACGGCAGGATGATGGAATACGACCGCGGCGCGGCCCTATGCGATGTCATCATTGTTGACGGCCGGCGCCAGTCGATCTTCCGCTCCTATGTCTATCCCATCTTGAGTAACCCGAATCTGACCGTCCTTACCGAAACCTCGGTCACCCGGCTTTCCATCGAAGGGAACCGAGTCACCGGTGTCGAGGTACGCCGCGATGGAAAACTGCAGCATGTCGCGGCACGCGGAGAAGTTGTGCTTTCGCTGGGAGCGATCAATACGCCGAAGGTGTTGATGCAGTCTGGTATCGGGGATGCTGCTGAGATGCGCGAGTTCGGCATCGAGGTTCGCCAACACCTGCCCGGCGTCGGCAAGAACCTCCAGGACCATGCATGCTTACCGGTCAATTACGAGTTTGCGCAACCGTTCGAATCGACAAACCAGGGCGAAGCACAGCTGTTCTGGACGAGCGATCCCGATTTGGACGCCCCGGATCTATTCTGCTGTCAGGCGGCGGTGCCGTTGGCGAGCCCGGAGAATATCGCCCGCTTCGGTGAACTGCCGGCGTCATGCTGGACACTGTGCGGCTCGCTCACCCACCCCAGCAGTCGTGGATTCATCCGCTTGAGCGGCCCCGGGCCCGAAGACCCAGTCCGCGTGCACCTCAACTCACTGTCGCACCCCGATGATTTCGAGCTCGCGGTCTCGTGCGTGGAGTTCCTGCGGGACCTAGGGAATTCGTCCGCGCTTCGGCCATTTATCAAAAATGAAGTCTTGCCAGGGAACCTCAAAGGTGACGATCTTAGAAGTTTCGTCAGAGATGGGGTGGTTCCTTACTGGCACACCTCTGGGACAGCCAAATTAGGCGAAGACCCACTTTCGGTGGTGGACAGTGATCTTCGGGTGCACGGCTTGGAAAGTCTGCGAGTGGCAGACGCTTCCGTCATGCCGCGCGTCACGTCTGGCAACACGATGGCCCCCTGCGTCGTTATCGGTGAACGGGCCGCGGAATGCATCCGAGAAAGGCACCACCTGTGACGCCGGGGCGCCGCGGGAGCCGGCTGTCTCAGGACACCATGCGATGCATGTCGGACTGGATGAGTTTGGCGACGCGGTCCAGCGGCCGCCTGAATGATTCGAGGTCTTTTCGCATGGGAAGAGCCAAAGCGACGATCCCGGGCTCTCCCGAGGGAAGCGCAAACGGAGTGGCAATGCACGAGCACTCTGGGTGTACCGTCCCGTACTCGGATGCCATGTGCCCGCGGTAAAGCGCTTGAGAGGCAGCGGATTCCGGGCTCTCGGCGCCCAAGGACTGCTGTGAGGGGCTCAAGACGCCGGAAACGCCCGACCCATACGCGCGGCACATGGCTCTCAATCGGTTCCCCGGTGCGTCGTACAGAAATATTGACGCCTTAGTGGCCAGCGACATGAATCGCATCCGGGGTTGTGCCACGGCGGCCAGGTCGTGGCGCCGGCGGTCCAATTCATGCAGGCCCGCGGCGAAGGTCCACCTTCGGTTCTCACGCTGCACGACGTTCTCTTGTTCGAGCTGCTGAAGTAGCCTGTGCACCGTGGTTTTGGGGATACCCGTCTCCGAGGCGAGTCGTGTAACCCCGACCGGGTGCTGTTGAATCCGGCCGAGCGCTCGGAGTAGCGCAAAGGCGCTGTGCACCGCACTGGTGGGCACAGATCCCGGTTCGACCGATCTGAATAATCCATCGGCCGAGAAATCATCAAAACTTTCCGATCCCACTGGACGATGATAGCTAATCCTCGATCCGAATGCGGACCCGATAGACGCCATGGCCCGCTGCCGAAACGCTGCGCGTGATCTTTCAGAGTTGCTGTCGTACAGCGGTATATCGCGCTGCGCTGAGCCGTTCCGGTCATCGGAACAGCCGTTCGGTCGTTTCGGCGCGGAGGGTCAGGATCATCCTCGAAACATCGTTTTCGCCGTCGGGGAAATAGCGCGTCGGCGGGAGCTCTTCAGAGAGGAGGCGGTCAATGGATATCTATGAAGCGCTCTACACCACCAGAACAATGCGGCGGATGCGGCCGGATCCGGTTCCCCTGGATACTCAGGTACGCATCCTTGATGCGGCGATCCGCGCGCCCAGCGGCGGCAACACGCAGCGCTGGCATTTCCTCGTTGTCGATGAGCCGGCGCTCAAACATGCGTTGGGCGAGTTGTATCGGCGTGCCAACGAGATCGAGCACGAAGAGTTCAGGGCCGGGAGAATGGCTGTGCAGGCGCCGGGCCGGGATCGCGCCGTCTACGCCGACACTCTGCGGCAGGTCATCCGATCCGGGGACTACCTGGCCGATCACTTCGACGAAGTCCCTTTGCTGCTCTTCGTTTTCGCAATCGACGACCATGGCGGCGCAAACATCTTCCCGGCCATCTGGAGCGCGTTGCTCGCCGCCCGCGCCGAAGGCGTCGGCGGCGCCATGACAACGCTGCTGCGCTACTTCCCGGACGAGGTCAACGACATATTGGGCGTGCCGGCCGACCAGGGGTGGACGATGTCGGCCATGGTGGCCCTCGGCTATCCGCTTGGCCGATGGGGAGTTGCGACCAACCGTTATCCGGTGCATGAGGTTTCTTCACGCAACCACTGGGACGCACCTTTCGGCGCCGAAGTCCCGCAACCACTGTGGCCCAAGCGTGATGGGCAGCCCTTCGAGGCCAAACTGCAGCTGGGCAGCATCCACTGAGTCCCGACGTTTTCGTCTTTCGCGGCAACCGAACTGAGGAGATCGCATGAGAATTTCTGAGGCACCGTCCTTCGACCAACCTACGTCTTCCCCGGCACGGGCGATGCAGGAGTTACTGCTCGGGGCGTGGGTATCGCAGACGATCACCGCGGTGGCCGACCTGGGAGTGGCGGATGCGCTCGCCGACGGGCCATTGCAACTCGATGAACTCGCCAACAGAGTGGGAGCCCATCCGGACGCCTTGCGCCGGGCTCTGCGGGCACTGATCGGCAAGGGGATATTCGCTCAACGCGACGACGGTCGCTATGAGCTGACTCCCCGAGCAGACACGCTGCGCTCGGACGCCCCGGTATCTGTGGCGGCCCTGGCCCGATTCGTGGGTGCACCGCAGCACCGTGAACACTGGAGCCTGCTGACGCGGGCCATCAGGACCGGGACATCGCCGGTCACCACGCTACGCGGTCAAGACTTCTTCACCTATCTGCGCGACGAGCCCGAATTCAGCGCGATTTTCAACGAAGCGATGACGGGATTGTCGGCGTATATAGACGGACCGCTCGTCGAGGCGTACGACTTCACGCCATACCGCACGATCGTCGATATCGCGGGCGGCCACGGCCGTCTACTCGCTGCCATCCTGAAATCGGCACCGAATGCGCAGGGCGTCCTGTTCGACCTCCCGGACGTGGTAGCGGACGCGCCATCCCTGTTGCGGAACTTCGATGTGACGCATCGGGTTCGGCTCGTCGAAGGCTCGTTCTTCGACGAGGTCCCCGCCGGGGGCGATGTGTACGTGCTCAAGCAGATAATCCACGACTGGCCCGACGAGGCCGCCTTACGCGTCCTGCACAACGTGAGAAGGGCGGCGGCCACCGACGCATCGTTGCTGCTCGTCGAGGCCATAATCCCGGAGCACCACGGTGACGTCATCGGCAAGGTCACCGATATCGAGATGTTGCTGGTCAATGACGGGCAAGAAAGAACCGCAGCCGAGTACCGCCGACTGCTTGACCAAGCCGGATTCGAAATGACTCGAGTGATCGCCACCGGAACGGACTTCAGCATCGTCGAGGCACGCGCAATCTAGAGCCAGCCCGGCGATTCGCTACGTCACGGCGACCGGAAATGGTCACAAGCAGGTGCACCGAGATCATCATCGAACCCTCAGGTCCCGACATCGCATGCGAACTCGAGAGATTCATTTCAGCTGTCCGCGGCTAACCTGACGTGTGACTGAAAGCCCGCGCTGGAGTCGGCGCGACTCGGCGAACTGACGCGCGTTCGGCGCTGAAAAACGAGCTGGTCAGGCCGCGATTTGGCTGGCGCGACGCGAGTTCGGTAACCTGTCATTTACCAACGCGGGGTGGAGCAGCTCGGTAGCTCGCTGGGCTCATAACCCAGAGGTCGCAGGTTCGAATCCTGTCCCCGCTACCACGTGAAACGGCCCCCGGAGATCATCCGGGGGCCGTTTTCGTGCACGTCTGCGCCTATGACTCGCGAGAGACGATCACCACCGATTGCGCCGCATGCGCGACGGCCGCGCTCACCGAGCCCAGCAGCATGCCGGCGAATCCGCCGCGACCGTGACTGCCGACGACCACGAGTTGTGCGGACTCCGAGTGCTCGATCAGTTGACGAGCCGGCTGATCGCAGACCACCACGCGTCGCACCGGCACATCGGGGTAGCGCTCCTGAAATCCGGCGAGCCACTCGGCGAGCGCCTGTTGCGCCTGCACTTCCATCATCTCGAGATCCAGACCCGGCACTTCCGACACGCTGACGTCCGACCACGCGTGCAGTGCCACCAACTCCACGCCCCGGCGAGAAGCCTCATGAAAGGCGATCTCCGCCGCCTGTTTTGATGCGGCCGAGCCATCGATTCCCACCAGCACCGGTGCCTGCGGACGTGGCGGCGCCTCATCGTGGACGACCGCGACCGGGCAGTGCGCATAGTTGACCAGGCCGGTGCTGGCCGAGCCGAACGGGACCCGGCTGAACGCGCCTTCGCCCCGGTAGCCCACGACTATCATGTCCGCGATCTTGGATTCGTTGACGAGCGTCGAAACGGTCGGGCCACGTACCACCACGCTGTACACGAACGGCGGGCCGTGGTCGGCGGTGCTATCGGCGACCACCTTGCGCGCGTCTTCGAGGATTTGCCGTGCCTTGGCGTCCTGCCGCTCGAAATGGTATTGAGGAATCGGAATCGCCGGCCACGGCGCGACCGCCGGCACGACCGGTGCGATGACGTGCATGAGGGTCAGCGGAACATTGCGTATCGCCGCATCGCGAGCCGCCCAGTCGACCGCGGCCATCGACGAGGCCGATCCGTCGACGCCGACCAAAATGCCACGATGGGTTTCGTGCCCGGACATCCCTACTTCTTTCGTTAGGCGACTAGGAATTAAGCGCCGCGCATCAACTCGCGGGCTGCAGCATCTTGCGAATTTCCATGGGCAGCTGACCCAGCGCCTTGTCGATCTGGGCGGCCGGCAGGTGGTGCAAGACGGCGGCTGTAGTGGCCGAGGCGGCTTTGCCCACGTCCTCGAGCGCGATGTTCGCCTCACGCGAGAATCGGACGGCATAGGCCTTGGCGTCGTACTTGTCGGGGACGGCAGTGGGATTCCATGCCTGGTAGAAGACACCCCTGATCAGGTCGGGAAGCTGGGCCGCGAAATGGGCGCTCGCCTCTACCGTGAGCCGGTCACGCAGCGTGTGTAGCCAGGCCCGCAGAACCCGGTAGGCGAACTCGCGATCTTCGGTGTCGAACTCCTTGGCCACATCGTTGACCCACGTGTGTGCGGCGTCGGTTGCGTGATCGAGCGCTGCCACCTTGGTTTTCGTCGACATGGTCGCCTCCGGCTTGACTCGAGGACCAGTCAACCCCGGCGCGCCCGCAGCGAAGAAGGGGCGATGGACTCCGCGCAGGGGGACTTTCGGCCACTCGTTCCGGCGGTGCCCACCGGATTGCGGCCCACCAAGCCGATTCATGCCGCCTATCGGGGCAGCACGGCCTCGATCGCGCTGATCACCTCGGGGGCGTCGGGCGGAGTGCGGGGCCGGAATCGCTGAACAACCTCACCGCCGGGTGCGATGAGGAACTTCTCGAAGTTCCACTGGATGTCTCCCGCCTCGCCGGCGGAATCGGCGGCTTTGGTCAGCTCGGCGTAGAGCGGGTGCCGGTCGTCGCCGTTGACGTCGGTCTTCGCCAGCAGCGGGAACGTCACCCCGTACGTCGTCGAGCAGAACTCCCGGATCTCCTCGGCCGTGCCCGGTTCCTGGCCCATGAACTGGTTGCAGGGGACGCCGACGACCGTCAGGCCGCGGTCGCGGTAGTCCTCGGCCAGCATTTCCAGCGCCGTGTATTGCGGAGTCAGTCCGCATTTCGAGGCGACGTTGACGACGAGCGTTGCGCCGTCGGCCAATTCGGCCAGTGTGGTGGGCCGGCCGTCGAGGGTTGTCAACGGGATGTCTTTGAGGGTCACGCCGACGACGCTAACGCAATGCGGCCGCAACCAGCCAGAGACTGATTGTGCGAACGGCGGTTCGCATAACGACGACCGCCAAGGTAGATTCCTGTGGACTTCTTATTGCATATGTGTACAGGGCCCCTGGAAGGGGAAGGATCGCCGCAGCATTGGGCCGCGGCGCAGAGATGAGGGGCGCTGGTGACAACGTCTTCCCCGGTGCAGATCAATTCCCAGCGCCTCCCGCCGTACCGGTGGATCGCCCTCGCCGTGCTGGTCGTCCTGGCCATCGTCTTCACCCTCGTATACGTGCAGTTCCGCGGTGGGTTCACCCCGAAGACGAAGCTGACCATGGTGGCGTCGCGGGCCGGGCTGGTGATGGATCCGGGATCCAAGGTCACCTACAACGGGGTCGAGATCGGCCGGGTGGGCAACATCTCGGAGACCGTGCGCGACGGCAAGCCGGCCGCCAAATTCACGCTGGAGGTCTATCCGCGGTACCTGTCGCTGATCCCGGCCAACGTGGACGCCGACATCAAGGCGACCACCGTGTTCGGCGGCAAGTACGTCTCGTTGACGACACCGGAAAACCCTTCACCGCAACGGATTGCGCCGCACATGGTGATCGACGCGCGCTCGGTGACCACCGAGATCAACACCCTGTTCCAGACGATCGTGTCCATCAACGAGAAGGTGGATCCGGTCAAGCTGAACCTGACGCTGAGCGCGGCCGCCCAGGCGCTGACCGGGCTGGGCGACAAGTTCGGCCAGTCGGTGGTCAACGCCAACGCGGTCCTCGATGACGTCAATCCGCAGATGCCGCAGGCGCGTCACGACATTCAGCGGCTCGCCGGGCTGGGCAACACCTACGCCAACGCGGCGCCCGACCTGTTCGATTTCTTGAACAACGCGGTGATCACCTCCCGCACCGTCAACGCGCAGCAGAAGGACCTGGACCAGGCGCTGCTGTCGGCGGCCGGGTTCGGCAACACCGGCGCCGACATCTTCAACAGGGGCGGCCCGTACCTGGCGCGGGGCGCCCAAGACTTGGTGCCGACGGCGCAGCTGTTGGACACCTACAGCCCCGAGATCTATTGCCTGCTGCGCAACGAAAACGATGCGCTGGCCGCCACGGGTGCGGCCGAGGGCGGTTTCAACGGCTACTCGTTGAACATGAACACCGAGGCGCTGTCCGGGCTTGGGCTGCTGGCCAACCCGGTGTCGGCGGTGGCCACGATCGCCAGCCTGGTCGGCGGGCTGGCCGGGGTCGTCGGCGGCGCGCCGAATCCGTACACCTACCCGGAGAACCTGCCGCGGGTGAACGCGCGCGGCGGACCGGGGGGCGCCCCGGGTTGCTGGCAGCCCATCACCCGTCACCTTTGGCCCGCACCCGAATTGGTGATGGACAGCGGCAACAGCATCGCGCCCTACAACCACCTCGACACCGGATCGCCGTACGCGATCGAGTACGTCTGGGGTCGCCAGGTCGGGGATAACACGATCAATCCCTAGGACTGCGCCGCGAAGAATGCAGAATGTGTTCGTGCAGGCGCGCAGGGACCGCTGACGTGCCGGGGTTTGGCTTTCACACCCTGGCGCTGCTGACCGCGATCGGATTGGCCGGTCCGCTGCTGGCGGCACTGCCGCGCCTTCGGATACCGGTGATCATCGGCGAGCTGGTCGCCGGTCTCGTCGTCGGCCGGACCGGTTTGGGCGTCGTCGATGTCACCAACCCGACGTTTCAGCTTCTCGCCAACGTCGGCTTCGCGTTGGTCATGTTCGTCGTGGGCACCCATGTCCCGGTCGGCGCCACGGCACTGCGCGCATCGCTACCGCAGGCGCTGGGGCGGGCGGCGCTGGGTGGCGCCGCCGCGGTGGCGCTCGCGGCTGGGCTGGCGGCCGCCTTCGGCACCGGCCACGCCGCGATGTACGCCGTGCTGATGGCCTCGTCGTCGGCGGCGCTGGCGCTGCCGGTGATCGATTCCCTGCGCTTGCAAGGGCCGCAGGTGATTGCCGTCACGGCGCAGATCGCTGTTGCGGATGCCGCCTGTATTGTCTTGCTGCCGTTGGTGATTGACCTCCGACATGCGCCCACCGCCGCGCTCGGCGCGCTGGCCGTGGCAGGGTGCGCGGGGGTGTTTTACGTGCTGCTGCGGGCCTCCGACGCCAAGGGCTGGCGCCGCCGGATGCACGTCTACTCCGAGAATCGGCGGTTCGCACTGGAATTGCGGACCAACCTCATCGTGCTGTTCGCCCTGGCCGCGCTCGCCGTGAGCACGCACGTGTCCGTCATGCTGGCGGGCTTCGCGGTGGGCCTGGTGGTCGCCATGGTCGGCGAACCGCGACGGTTGGCGCGGCAGCTGTTCGGAATCACCGAGGGGTTTTTCAGTCCGCTGTTCTTCGTCTGGCTGGGCGCTTCGCTGCAGGTGCGCGAGCTCGGTGCGCACCCGAAACTCATCCTGCTCGGCGTGGGACTGGGGCTAGGGGCCGTGCTGGCACACAGCGCCGGCAGGCTGCTCGGCCAACCGCTCACCCTGGCGGTGCTTTCGGCCGGGCAGCTCGGCGTGCCGGTGGCCGCGGCCGCCATCGGCACCCAGGAACACCTGCTCGTCGCGGGCGAAGCGTCGGCGTTGATGTTCGGTGCCCTACTGACGATTGCGGCCGCCTCGGTCGCGGGCGCGTTCGCGTCACGGAGCCAGGTGACCAAGGGCCCTTCCGCGGCGGGACCTCCGCATCCTCGAAAGCACGACTGAAGCACCTGCCGCCCGGTTGCGTTTGGCCCTGTGGGCCGCATCACAGGAGTGGTCGAATCGATTCCAAGCTCGATCGAGGAGGCCGTGATGAGGTTTGCAACACGACGGCACCACCTGCGAGCCGTGCCGACCGCAACGATGTACCGCGTCACCGATCGTTTGCACGGCGGGCGCACGGTCCGGGTGCCCGGCAATGAGATCGCCCCCATCGTGGCGGCATGGCTGGCGGACCTGGGCGCCCACAGCCCCCTGGTGGACGAGCTGGCGCGGGCGGCATGCGACGGCGACTGGTCGGTCGCCTACGCCATCGGCGATCAGCTATCCATCGATGTGGCCATCGCGGCGGCCGCGTAGCCGTGCGGATTGGCCCAAAGTCCCTCGGGCTAGAGCCGTCAGGCTCTCGCCGGGGCGGCAGCAATCCGCAATCGTAGACAAGACGTAGCAATACCGAAGGGAACGACCGCCATGAACACTCGATTTCCGGATGCCGGCACGGTCCGGACGGTCTTGAGTCTGGCATCTCGCGCACCCTCGGTGCACAACAGCCAGCCCTGGCGGTGGCGGGTGGACGCGACAAGCCTGCACCTCTACTCCGACGACAGCCGGCAACTGCCCAACACCGACCCGGACGGCCGCGACCTCATGTTGAGTTGCGGTGCGGCCCTGCACCACTGCGTCGTCGCGCTCGCGGCGGTCGGGTGGCTCTCCAAGGTGACCCGGCTGCCGAATCCGGCCGACCCCAGCCACCTTGCGGCAATCGAGCTTTCGCGACACCGCGCCGATTCGGTCGACATCGCACTGGCCGCGGCGATACCGCGGCGGCGAACCGACCGGCGCTATTACAGCTCCTGGCCGGTGCCGGTGCGATGTCGCCCTGATGGCGGCGCGGGCGGCTCGAAGCGGGGTAACGCTGTGCCAGGTCGAAGACCTCGACAATCTGCGGAAAATCGTCGCTCAATCCGTCCGGGACCACATGAACCAGGACTATCTCGCCGAGCTCACCGAGTGGAGTGGCCGCTACGCGTCCGTGGCCGGCGTTCCCGCCCGCAACACTCCGGCACCGGATATCGCGGCCAAGATTCCGGGCCGGGTCTTCGCCGGCCCGGTGCTGCCCATGCCGCCGGACTCGTCGTCGGAGGACGACAACGCCGTCGTCCTCGCGCTGGGCACCCGCAACGACGACCGCCTGGCCCAGCTACGCGCCGGTGAGGCGACCAGCGTCGTGCTGCTCACCGCGACGTCACTGGGGCTGGCCAGTTGCCCGGTCACCGAACCGCTGGAGACGGCCGGAACGCGCGCGGCGGTCCAGTCCGACATCTTCGGGGACAGCAATCATCCCCAGATGCTGCTCCGGGTGGGTTGGGCGCCCATCAACGCGGACCCGTTGCCGGCGACCCCGCGGCGCGAGCTCTCCGACTTCGTCGAGTGGATGAACGATCACCAGCACCAGGTCGCCCTCTGAACCGGCGAATCCACCGAAACGGTTGCGGCGCAGAGGACATCATGGAGACGTTCACCTTCGACCCAAGCCGCTGGCGTTTCGCCCGCGTTTTCGGCCGTAACCCGTTGCTGCGCCGCGCCGACCGCATTGAATCACTGGTCTTGCTGGTCGCGCTTGTCGCGTCCCTGATCGCCGTCCCGGTCGCCGGTGTGTTCGGCGCGGTGACCTACGGCGCGCGGGATCGGGTCTACACCCAGGAGGCGCACGAGCGGCACCGCGCGACGGCGACGATCGTCGATGCCCTGGCGGAGGATCTGGGTGTCGTTGTCGTGCAGGCGAAGTGGCCGGGGCCGAACGGGGAGCGCAACGGGCCGCTGGTGGTCACCGAGCACGCCAAGGTGGGCGGAACCATCGAGATGTGGGTGGACGGGGAGGGCAACCCGGTGGATCCGCCCACCCCGACTTGGCTCGCGGTGGGCGAGGCGGTCGGCGTGGCGGTGGTGACAGCGCTGGCGGTGACGATGACGATGGCGGCACTTGTGGCGGTCGTCCGGTCGCGGCTGGACCGCGCCCGTGACGCCCTCTGGGAACGCGACATCAAGTTCCTCGCGGAAGCCCCGTAACTGATGACACCGCTGCCAACCCCTATACAGCACAATCGAACCGACGGATGATGGGTCGATGAGCGGAAACGGCGAGAACTCTGGTGCCGCATCGTTTGACACCGCCGGACTGCACCTTCTTGTCGAGGTCCTGATCGAGCGCGGATACCGCGTCATCGGTCCGACGTTGCGGGACAACGCGATCGTGCTGGATCAACTGGAGTCCGCCGCCGACCTGCCGCGGGGGTGGGGCGTCGACGTGGCGCCCGGGCAGTATCGGGTGCGCAGGCGCGACGACGACGCCGCGTTCGGGCACTCGTCCGGGCCGCAGTCATGGAAGCAGTTCTTGCACCCGCCACGGCGCCGGCTGTGGTCCGGCACCCGCGACGGTTTCAGCGACACCGAATCGGACGAGCAGGTCCCGAGGTATGCCTTCCTCGGAGTGCGCGGCTGCGACTTGGCCGCGATAGCTACGCTCGACCGGGTCCTTGGCCGTGGCCAGTTTCCCGACAAATCCTTCGTCCGCCGACATCGGCAGATTTTCGTGGTGGCGGTCAATTGCACAGAGCCGGGCGGGCTGTGCTTCTGCGCCTCGATGGGCACCGGCCCCGCGGCCGGACCAGGGTACGACCTGGCCCTGACCGAGCGACTCGACGGCGACGGCGTGACCTACCTGGTCGAGGTGGGAACCCCGGAGGGCGCCGACGTGCTCGCGGCCGTTCCACACCGGGCCGCCGACGATGCGGAGATCGATTCCGCACACGCGGCGGTGCAGGCTGCCTCGCATCGAATGGGTCGCCAGATGCCGGACACCGACCTGCGCGACCTGTTGGTTCGTTCGCGCGAGTCGCCGCAGTGGGACGAGGTCGCCAGCCGATGCCTGACCTGTGGCAACTGCACCATGGTGTGCCCGACCTGCTTCTGTACCAGCACCGAGGACGTCAGCGATTTGACCGGCGAGCATGCGGAGCGCTGGCAGAACTGGGCGTCGTGCTTCGAGCCCGATTTCACCTACATCCACGGCGGCGGCAGCGTCCGCCAGTCCGGCTCCTCGCGATACCGGCACTGGCTGACCCACAAACTCGGCACCTGGCACGACCAGTTCGACATGTCGGGGTGCGTCGGCTGCGGGCGGTGCATTGCCTGGTGCCCCACCGGGATCGACATCACCGAGGAAATGAACAAGATGGCCCACGATGACTGACGCTGCGGGCGCCGCGGTGATGGCGCCGAACCCGTACCGGGTGCGCAGTCGCGTCGTCGAAAGCCCCGACTCGGCAACGCTGTGCCTCGAACCGCTCGGGGAAGTGCTGCGCGCGCCGCAACCCGGAGAGTTCATGATGCTCTACGCATTCGGCGTGGGCGAAGCCGCGATCTCGATCAGCGGCGATCCCACCGTCACCGACGGCTCGATCACGCATACGGTGCGAGCGGTCGGCGCGGTGAGCCGCGCCCTGCATGACGCGCAGCCGGGGAGCATCATCGGTGTCCGTGGCCCCTTCGGCACGACGTGGGGGCTAGCGGAAGCCGTCGGGCGGGATTTGGTCATGGTCGCCGGGGGTGTGGGCCTGTGCCCGTTGCGCCCGGCGATACTGGGCGCGCTGGCCGACCGGGCACGCTACGGCAACGTGACGCTGATCGTGGGCGCCCGGTCGCAGGCCGACTTCGTCTTCGCCGCTCAGCTCGAGCAGTGGTCGCACGACCCGCAGATCGAATTGCATTTGGTCGTCGACGCCCAGACACCGGGGTGGCACGGCGACGTCGGCCTGGTCACCGAACCGCTGGGGCGGCTGGTCCTCGAGCCCGATCGCACCAGCGCATTCCTGTGCGGGCCCGAGCCGATGTTGCGGTTCGGCGCGGAGGCCCTGCTCGCGAAAGGCGTTGCGGCAAAGAATATCCGAGTCTCGCTGGAGCGGAACATGCAATGCGGGGTCGGCATGTGCGGGCACTGTCAGCTGGGGCCGCTGCTGCTGTGCCGCGACGGCCCCGTGGTGGGCTACGACGTCGCCGGCCCCCTGCTACGGGTGAAGGAGCTCTGATGACCCGACCCACCCTGGCCGTGTGGAAGTTCGCCTCGTGCGACGGATGTCAACTGACCCTGCTGGATTGCGAGGACGAGCTGCTCACTCTCGCCGACCAGGTGCAGATCGCCAACTTCGCCGAGGCCTCCAGCGCGACCGTCGCCGGCCCCTACGACGTCTCGCTGGTCGAGGGCTCGATCACCACGCGGCGTGATGAGCAACGCATCCAAGAGATTCGGCAGCAGTCGAAGGTGCTGGTCACCATCGGGGCGTGCGCGACCGCCGGGGGAGTACAGGCGCTGCGCAACTTTGCCGATGTCGCCGAGTTCGCCTCCGTCGTCTATGCCAAGCCGGAATACGTTGACACGCTGGCCACGTCGACGCCGGCTTCGGCACACGTCAAGGTGGATTACCAGTTGCCGGGCTGCCCGATCGACCGCGGCCAGCTGCTCGACACACTCGCGGCCCTGCTGATCGGGCGAAAGCCGCGGCTGCCGGCCAAGACGGTGTGCACCGAATGCAAACTGCGCGGGACCACGTGTGTCGTTGTCGCCGATGGGATTCCGTGTCTAGGTCCGGTAACGCACGCCGGTTGCGGCGCGCTGTGTCCCAGCCATCACCGCGGTTGCTACGGCTGCTTCGGCCCGTCGGCGGTGCCGCAGACCGCGACGCTGATCCCGCTGCTGCGCCGCGACGGGATGTCCGACGGCGACGTCGACCGGGTGTTCTCCACGTTCAACGTCGCCACGTTCGCCGCCGAACGGAGCAAGCAGTGAATTCGTCCGAGCGCACCCTGAGCGTCGGCGCGTTGACCCGGGTGGAAGGCGAAGGCGCGCTCCACGTCACGCTGCAGGACGGCGCGCTGCACAGCGTGCAGCTCAACATCTATGAGCCGCCGCGCTTCTTCGAAGCGTTCCTGCGCGGCCGCGCCCACACCGAGCCGCCCGACCTCACGGCACGCGTCTGCGGGATCTGCCCGGTCGCCTACCAGGTCAGCGCCTGCAATGCGATCGAAGACGTCTGCGGGGTTCGGGTGGACGACGAACTCGTCGCGCTGCGGCGCCTGCTGTACTGCGGTGAATGGATCAACAGTCACGCCCTGCACATCTACCTGTTGCACGCGCCGGACTTCCTCGGCTACCCCGACATCGTCGGCATGGCCCGCGACCATCGCGAGATCGTCGAGCGGGGGCTGGCGCTGAAGAAGGCGGGCAACCGGCTGATGGAGTTCGTTGGCGGCCGCGCGATCCATCCCGTCAACGTGCGGCTGGGCGGATTCTATTCCGTTCCAACACGATTGGAATTCAAGCCGATCGAAGAGCAGCTGCGTCGCGCGCTGGATGACGCGGTGGCGACGGTCGAGTGGGTGTCCGGCTTCGAGTTTCCCGACCTCGAGCTCGACCACGAATTCCTGGCTCTCACGGCGCCGGGTGAGTACCCGATCGAAAACGGGGTCATCGCCCGCAGCGCCGGTCCCACCTTTGAAGTGGCCGACTTCACCGACCACGTCGCCGAAGCGCAACTGCCCCACTCGACCGCCCTGCACGCGACGCTCGACGGAGGTCGCCACCTGACCGGCCCGCTGGCCCGATACTCGCTAAACGCACCGGCGCTCTCGCCGATCGCCGCTCAGGCGGCCACCCGGGCCGGATTATCGGGCGAATGCCGAAACCCCTTCCGCAGCATCGTCGTCCGCGCGGTCGAAGTGGTCTACGCGATCGAAGAGGCACTGCGCATCATCGATGAGTACCAGCGCCCGTCGCGTCCGTTCGTGCCCGTCCCGGCTCGTGCCGGCGTTGGCCACGGTGTCAGCGAGGCGCCCCGCGGCCTGTTGTATCACCGATACCGGATCGACGAGGCGGGCCTGGTGTCGGCCGCGACCATCATCCCGCCGACCTCGCAGAACCAGGGCGCCATCGAAGCCGACCTGGCTCGCCTGGTTTCGGACAACCTCTCCCTGGACGACGGCGCGCTGACCGAGCTGTGTGAACAGCTGATCCGCAGCTACGACCCGTGCATTTCCTGCTCGGCGCACTTCCTGACGCTGACTGTGCAGCGACGATGACCGCCGATGCCGGCAGGGTTGCCGTGATCGGGCTCGGCAATTGCTACCGGCGCGACGACGGCGTCGGGGTCGCCGCTGCGATCGCAATGGAACGCCTCGCCTGGCCCAATGTCGTTGTGCGTACCGACATTGCGGAGCCGGCGGGAGTTCTCGACGCATGGAGCGGGGCGGAGCTGGCCGTGGTCATCGACGCGGCGATCGTCACCCCGGCAACCCCGGGCCGCGTCCATCGCTACCGGCTGGACGAGGTGCCCACCCAAGCCGAAGGGTTGAGCTCGCACAGCATCGATATCGGCCGCACCCATGCGCTGGCTCGAGAGCTCGGGCGGGTGCCCGACGCCGTGGTGGTCTTCGCGGTCGAGGTGGGGGACACCGGCAATGGGGAGGGGCTGAGCCCGATGGTCGCACGAGCCGTGCCGGTGGTGGTCGGCATGGTGGCCGCGGAGATCAATCGCTTTCGGTCAGCGAAGCGATCGCGGCACGCAGGCCCTCCGTGATCTCTGCGGCGATCGAGATGAGGGCCGGCTCACCGGTCACCTCGACCAGGAGCACCGGATCCATCGCCTCGACGATCACCGAGCCCGGGTCACCCGGGTCGGCGCGCACGAGCACGTTGCAGGGCAGCAGCAGCCCGATCTCTCGATCGACGTTGATAGCTCGATACGTCACGGCCGGGTCGCAGGCGCCGAAGATCAGGTAATCCTCCATCTCCACGCCGAGCTGAGCCTGCACCCGCGCTTTGACGTCCACTTCGGTCAGTACGCCGAAACCCTGCCGTGCCAAAGCTTCTCGAGTGCGGTCCGCGGCGTCGTCGAACCGCGCCGTCAGCCTGGTGGATAATCTCGCACTCACCGATGGGCCATCCGTCAGGAGATCAGTCCGGTTCCCCGTACCGCGGCTGGAAGGTCTATGTGCTTGCCGCAGTTCGGGCAGAACTGCTCGCTGGGGTGGTGCTCGGCCCCGCAATGTGCGCAGAAATGCGGTTCGACCGCCCCCGATTCATGCTTGGGCATCAGACGAAGCGGTTGCACGTCGGGCGCCGTGTGGGCGCGATGACGGGGCCGCAGCCCCAGGAAGGTCAGGACGGCGCCGAGGCCGAGCACCGAGACGACACTGATAACGGTGTACCACAACAGAGTTCGCCCGCTGAGGGCGGCGGAGTCCCCATACTGCTGGCGCAGATTGACCGCGTTCGTCTTGAGATCGTCCAGACCGGGGTAGCCGGGTGACATCGCGAGGGTCTGGCCGAACTCGTCGATCGCATCGGTGTAGCGGCCCGCGTAGAAGTCGGTCAATCCTTTGCGGTAGATCCGGTCAGCGGGGCCAAGCGCCGGCTGGACGCCTTTGCCGGCCAATATCGCGGCGACGCCGTCCACCGGCGTGATGAAATTGAACGGCTGGGTTTCGTTGACCGGGGCGAAGCTGTTGACGCCGAGCACCTTTCCGTTCAGCCCGACCGTCGGGCCGCCGCTCATGCCGTCGGTCATCGCGGCGTCGATCTCGTACTCGGGGTTGGGTCCCGCGAGAGACTTCTTGCTGACCTTGCCGCTCTTGTAGGTGGGGTCGAGCGAAGGGCCGGTGATGTTCTGGGTGCTCTCGGGGAAGCCCACCGCGAGGACGGGCGTCCCGATGGTGACGTCGGCATCGGTCGCGAGTTCCGACGACGGTAGGTTGCGCTTGGGAATCTTGAGGAGCGCGGCGTCGCCCTTGCCCATGGGCCGGAAATCGGCGACGTTGGCGGTCAGCTTATCCGCGAGTTTCGTTCCCGTGCCCGAAATCAGCGTGATGCTCACGTGGGGGCCCTGGCCGGATGTGTCGCCTTCCACCCTCGCGTTCTTCTGCAGCCATTCCAATGTGACCGCCGGATCACTCGACTCGGGCGCATCCGGATGTTCGGTCTGGTATTCGATCGCGGCCCTTTTGAGTATCAGGACGGTGGCGCTCGCCGGGTCGACGCAGTGGCCCGCCGTCGCAACCCAACCGTCGGGGTTGACGACGAATGCCGTGCAGTGCCAGGTGGCCAGGAACGGCATGCTGGAGCCCCGCCCGAATTGGGACAACACCTCACCGTCGGGCAGCCGGACCAGGCCGTAACCCTCACCGGAGAGATACATGATGGACGGCCGGATCAGAGCCGCGGCCCGCTCCTCGGGCTTGGCTTGCGGACGCCCGCTGTCGGCGGCCGCCATGCCCGCCGGCCCCACCAACAGCATGAGGGCGGCCGCCGGCAACGCCAGCGCCCTCGCGATTCCCGTCACGGACGGGGCCGCCGCAGCAGGGCTGCGGCCCAATGGGTGGGGCGGAAGGATGACGGATGACGGCGCATCGCCTCGACGCGCTCGGCCGCCTGCCGTTGCCGAGAAATCCAGGCCGGATGCGACTCGAGGGCGATTATCTTCGCACCGGCATCCGTCGCGGGAACTGTCACAGTCACAACCCCTATTCGACCGGTTCCCCGGGCGAGAGGATAGGGACCGAAGTCCCGACCGCGAAGGACCTCCGTTCGTCGGCCGATTTCGGCCTCCACCAGGGCCGATCCACAGAAGTGACCAAGGCCCTCACGGCGCTGTGCCTTTGCGCCCTTACCGGGCCGTCAGTCCAAGCGAAGCATGGAGTCGTCTGAGCCACATTCGCAAAGGAGTTGGCCATGAGGTCGCTGATCGTGTGCGCTTCGAGGTCACATGGCAACACCCGCCTGGTGGCCGATCGGATGGCCGAGGTGCTGGGTGCCGAGGTCGTCACCCCCGAATCGGTCGACCCGGGGACCGTTCACGACTACGACCTCGTCGGGTTCGGTTCCGGCATCTACTACATGATGGTGGACGCGAGGCTGCGCAAATTGATCCGTCAGCTCCCGGCGGCCGACCACCCGACCGCGGCCTTCACGTTCTTCACCAGCGGCGCACGCGAGGTTCCGCTGCTGGGTTACCACAAACCCGTTCGGGAGAAGCTCGAGCAAAAGGGGTTCGACGTCATCGGAGCGTTCTCGTGCCGGGGGTTCGACACGGTGGGGCCGTTCGGATTCATCGGCGGAATCAACCGCGGACGGCCGAACGAGCACGACCTCGATCGCGCGGCGGCGTTCGCCGCTCGGATTCACAAGCGGGTCGCCGGCTCTCCGGCCGCCTCGTAACGGTGCGAAGCGGATCGAGGTGATCGTGATGAGCCACATTGCCGCAATTCTGGTGGTCTTGGGAATTGCCGCCGCGGTGTTGCTGGCGGCATCGATCAGGGTGGTGCAGCAGTACCAGCGGGGTGTGCATTTCCGCCTCGGCCGCGTGATCGGCGTTCGCGAACCCGGGCTGCGGATCATCATTCCGGTCATCGACCGCCTGTGGCGGATTTCGATGCGGATCGTGACCATGCCCATCCAGTCCCAGGGCATCATCACCCGCGACAACGTGAGCGTCGACATCGCCGCTGTCGCCTACTTCCGGATCGTCGATGCCCGCAAGGCCGTGGTGGTCATCGAGAACGTCCACGCCGCCATCGATCAGATCGCACAGACCACCCTCCGCAATGTCGTCGGGCAACATTCCCTCGACGAGGTGCTTGCCCAAACCGAGAAGATCAACGGCAGCATTCGCCAGATCCTCGACGCCACCACGGTGGACTGGGGCGTGGAGGTCACCTTGGTGGAGCTCAAGGACATTCAGCTCCCCGACAGCATGAAACGCGCGATGGCGCGCGAGGCCGAGGCGGAGCGGGAGAAGCGGGCGAAAATCTTTGCGGCCGAAGGGGAAGCCCGCGCCGCCGCTGCCCTCGGCGACGCCTCCGACACCATGATGCGTCACCCGCTGGCCCTGCAGCTGCGCAACCTGCAGACCTTGATCGAACTGGGGGTGGAGAAGAACACCACCATCGTCTTCCCGGCCCCGCTGATGACCGCGATCGGAGAACTCACCGCCTTCCTGGCGCGTGAGACCGACGCGTCCAAGGACAAGCCCGAGGAGAAGCTGGTGCGGGCGGCAGCACTGCAATGAGGGGAGGCATTGCGTGATCGGGCAGAATTTCGACCACCGGCACAATGCCCTCAACCTGTGGCGGCTGGTCCTGGCCGTCGAGGTGATCCTCTGGCATTCGTTCGCAGTGACCGGCCATAGTGTTTCGTCACCGGTCACGCAACGTCTCTTGTTCTCCCTGGGCGTGGATGGCTTTTTCGCGGTGTCGGGGTTTTTGGTCACCGCGAGCTGGCTGAACAACCCGCAGCCAAGGCAGTACCTGCGGGCTCGAGCGCTGCGCATCCTGCCAGGCTTCTACACCTGTTTGGTCGTCACCGCTTTCGTCATAGCGCCGGTCGGCGTCGCACTTCAAGGTGGTTCTGCGATCAGCCTTTTGGACTCCAGTGGACCGTTGAAGTTCGTTCTGTTCAACAGCGCCATCGCGCACCTCAAACTCGACGTGGGCGGCACACCGCAGGGCGTTCCGCATCCCCGCACGTGGAATGCGTCGCTGTGGACCCTGGTGTTCGAGGTGATGTGTTACCTGGCGGTGCTCGCCATCGGCGTCGCCGGTCTGGCACGGTATCGCTGGATATCTTCGGCTCTGTTGGCCACCGGTGTCGTAGTGGCACTCGTGTTGCCGCCCATGGCCGACCCGTGGTCGTGGACCATCCCGCAATGCGTCGCGCGATTTACGATCATGTTCGCCGCCGGCGCGGTGCTCTACCAACTCAAGGACGTGATACCGGCTCGGTGGTCTTGGGTCGCGGTAAGTTTCGCGATGGTCGCGGTCTGCGGTCTGCTGCTGCCCGACTATCGGATCGTCGGTGCCTTGCCCCTGGCCTACGGAATCATCGTGTCCGGCATACTGTTGCGAAAGTTTTATCTACACAACGATTTGTCGTACGGCGTGTACATCTACGCGTGGCCGACCCAGCAGATCCTCGTCATCTCCGGGCTCGGACACATCACCCCGCTCGTCTTTGCGGTGGTGGCGACCGCGGCCACATTGCCGCTGGCCGCGGCCAGCTGGTTCGTCGTCGAGAAACCGGCACTGCGGCTGAAGGCAGTCAAAGTCCCCCAGAACGTATGAAACGTGAACACCCCGATGACTTTCGGCCCTGTCCCGCAGCCGGTTTCGTGATGTAGCTCTTGAGCCATGCGCCACAGGACAGAATTGCCACAGGACATCGACGTGCAGGTCTCCATGCGGGACGAGCTTCCCGCTGCGGCCGAGTACGCGCAGACCAAGGTCGGTGAGCTCACGCGGTACGCAAGCCGGCCTGTGCGGCATGCCCGCGTAAGACTGTCCAGACATCGGGACCCGTCGGTGCAGCGGCCCGTCGTCGCGCAAGCGAACCTCGACATCGATGGCCGATCGGTCCGCGCGCAGGTCCAGGCCGACACGGCGCGGGAAGCGGTCGATCTTCTGGTGGCGCGATTGCGCCGCCGCCTGCAACGCGCCACCGAGCGCTGGGAGGCGCGCCGCGGCGAGCTGCCGTCGGTGGGTCCCCACCAATGGCGGCATGAGTCCGAGCCGGCGCACCGGCCCAACTACTTTCCTCGTCCGGCCGACCAGCGCCGCGTCATCCGGCGGAAGTCGTTCACGATGGCGCCCTGCACCGTCGACGACGCCGCCCGCGAAATGGACTTGCTCGACTACGACTTTCATCTGTTCACGGAGAAGGGCACGGGCACCGCAAGCGTGCTGTATCACGCCGGACCGACGGGCTTCCGCCTCGCGCTGGCCGCACCGGCTCTGGCCGACCGGGTGAGCCCGCATGCGCTACCGGTGACCATCAGCCGACAACCGCTGCCATGCCTCACCGAAGAGGGAGCCGCCGACCGGCTGGCCATGCTCGACCTGCCGTTCCTGTTCTTCATCCACGCCGCCTACGGCTGCGCCAGCGTGCTATACCACCGCTACGACGGCCATTACGGCTTGATCACCCCGGCCGGCTAGGGACCCTTCGGCGGTGCGCAGGGCATATCGGCGCACCACCAAGGACCAAGGACCCTCGCAGGCGTCGGGGCGCTCCGCGCAGACTGGCGCCATGGCGAACATGACAAGGCGGATCGCCCAGACCACCGTATTGCTCACCGTGCTCTACTGCGCGCGCAGGTACTACCGCAACTGGGGCGCAACCAAGGCGGAGTCGCAGATGCGTGTCCCGGGTGACGCCTTGGTCAGCGATCCGGCGGTTCAGACGACCGAGGCAGTTGACATCGACGCGACCGCGTCGGTGGTCTGGTCCCGGCTCCTGCAGATGGGCCGGGACAGAAACGAAAGCCTCGGCTTCGAGGGTTTGGAAAGCCCTGCGGCGCAAGATGCTAACGAAGGGCTGCGGGTGGGGGATGCGGTCCGCCTGGCTCCCGAGGGCTGGTTGCCCGACGGGTTGACGCTACGCGTCACGGAGATAGTCCCCGAAAAATACGTCGTCCTCAATGCCATGCGATCCGAGCCGCGCTGGAACGTTGTGTTGTCCTTTCATCTCCAGCCGCACTGGGAGGACCGCGTCCGGCTGCTGGCACGCGCTCGGATAGCCCTGCGCTACCCGGGTGAAGTGTTCGCGATGGAACTGGCCAGGCCGTTGATAGCGCTGGGGACACGTGCGCTGATGCTGGCGGTCAAGCGCCGCGCGGAGCGGCCCGCCGACGCGGCGCCGATCCGTTCGTCGGTCGAAACAATCTGACAGTAAAGGCCGGATGATGAAACCAATCCTGGTGGGAATTGACGGTTCGGCGGCCGCGATCACGGCCGCGCTATGGGGTATCGACGAGGCGATCACCCGCGGCGCGCCACTGCGTCTCGTCTCCGTCATCAAGCCGGCGCACGATTCCGCAGAAGACTACGAGCGCGACTTCGCACACGCCGAGACATCGCTCCATGCCGCACGGTTGGCCGTGGAGGCCACCGGCAAGGCGGTCGCGATCGAAACCGACGTGCCGCGGGGCCCGGCCGGCGCGGTCCTGTTGGAGGCATCCTGGGACGCCGAGATGATCTGCGTCGGTTGCGTCGGCATCGGACGCTACGCGCGCTCCATCGTGGGTTCGACCGCGACGGAGCTCGCCGAGAAGGCGCGTTGCCCGGTCGCGGTCTTGCGGACCGAATCCGACCGGCCGGCGCCCGACATCAACTGGATCGTGGTCCGGATGACGGACGTACCCGGCAACGACACCGTCGTGAATTTCGCTGCTGCGGAGGCGAAGTTACGCAGGGCTCCGCTGCTGGTGCTCGGCGGCCGGCCCGAGGAACTCACCGAGCACGCCGACGGCGAATTCGAGCGCCGGGTGGCCGAATGGCGGCAGCACTATCCCGAGGTGCGGGTCTACCCGATCACCACGAAGCACGCCATCGCCAGCTACCTGAGCGCCAACGACGAGAGGGTTCAGCTCGCCGTGATCGGCGCCGACGAGGCCGGTCAGCTCGCGCGACTGGTCGGGCCCCAAGGGCATCCCCTCTTCCGCCACCCCGAATGCTCCGTGCTCGTCGTGCGCTAGTGGCCCCGTGAAGATCACTCCCAGAAGCCGCGCGACCAGCGTCGCGCGGGGTGGGGAGCGGGTGCTGCTGGGTGCCGATGTCCCTGCGGCGCGTCGCATCAGCGTGCTGATGCTGCTGTGCGTCCTGGTTTGGCTGGTAGTGCTGGTGGCGCGAGAGTATCTCGGCTACGAACGCATCGCCCCCGGCCGGTTCGGCTGGTCGGTGGCGCTCCTGGGCGCGGCCGCCTTGATCGCTCGCGGCATCTTTCTCGGCCGTCCGGTGACCTCCGCACACGCGATGTACGCGGCCGCCGCGGTGGGCGCCGGGCTGGGCGCGCATTTCCTGTCCTGGGCCCTGCTGGGCAACGTTCTGATCGCCGGCAGCGGGCTCGCGCTGATGTCACCCACCACGGTCCGACCGCAGCCGGAGCTGCTGGGCCGGGTGTGGGTGCTGGTCAACGCCACGCGGGGGGATCCGCTGGCCCCGTTCGCCATGCACTCCAGCAAGAGTTACCACTTCAACCCCGACGGGACCGCGGCGATCGCCTACCGTGCCCGGCTTGGATTCGCCGTGGTCAGCGGCGACCCGATCGGCGACGCGACGCAATTCGACGCTCTGGTAGCCGATTTCGTCCGCATGTGCCGCGGCCGGGGATGGCAGATCATCGTCTTGGCCGCGGGCGAACGCCACCTTCGGTTGTGGCGCAGGGACACGGTGGGGCAGCCGATGCTGTCGGTGCCGATCGGCCGCGACGTGGTCGTCGACATCCGCCACTTCACCCTGCGGGGCCGCCGCTTTCGCAACCTGCGCCAAGCGGTGCAGCGGACGCACAACTGCGGTGTCACCACCGAGATCGTCGACGAACAAAAGCTCAGCGGCGCAACGCTGGCCGAGCTGACCGAGGTGTTGTACGCCGCTCACCGCGCGGCGCGCACCGATCGCGGCTTCTGCATGAACCTCGACGGCGCGTTGCAAGGCCGCTTTCCCGGT
>NZ_LZKF01000113.1:0-721 GCF_001672665.1 Mycobacterium sp. E2238
CAAGGACGGCGACGACGCGATCGTACGTGTCGAGCTTCCCGGCGTTGACGTCGAGAAGGACGTCAACGTGGAGGTCGACCGCGGCCGACTCGTGATCCACGGCGAACGCCGTGACGAGCACGCGGAGGAGAAGGACGGGCGGACGCTGCGTGAGGTGCGTTATGGATCCTTCCGCCGGTCGTTCCAGCTGCCGGCCCACGTCACCGGCGACGCCATCACGGCCTCCTACGACGCCGGCGTGCTGACCGTGCGGGTCACCGGCGCCTATGCGGGGAGCCAGGCGCGGCGCATCGAGATCACCAAGTAAGAGGTGGGCGACTATCCGGCGGGGTCCACCGACCCCGCCGGATTTCTCTGCCGCGCAACCATTTCCGCCGTGATCAGCGCCAGCGCGCCAGCAATTCCCCGGCCCGGGCCGCCAGCGCGGCCTGGAAAAAGGGGCCGAAGCTGATCCGGGCGACACCCAGCGGCCCGAAGGACGCCGGGTCGTCCTGATCGGGCAGCGCGATCGCGTTGACCGGCAACGGCAGCTCTGCGGCCAAGCGGCGCAACGTCTCCGGATCGTGCCGGCCCACCGGGTACGGCACATCGGCGCCCGCGTCCGCGGCCTCCGTCAGCCGTGCGATCGCCCGCTCGACACGGTCCGCGTCGTCGCCGTCCTTGCGCAGGAAGAGATCGGTGCGGGCGTTGATCACGACGTGTACCCCGGCCGCATCGGCGG
>NZ_LZKF01000114.1:0-19779 GCF_001672665.1 Mycobacterium sp. E2238
CTCGCGTGCATTGCGGCGTCGGTGACGACGTCGTCCCAGTAACGCATCGAACCGAACTCCGATCGCCACGCGAGCGCCGGCGGCTTGTGGAGCCTGATCACCGAGTGACGCGGACGGTGTTCCACTGATCGGGCGGTCGCGGTGCCGCCGCGGCCACGGTGGAGTTTGATTCGATGCCATGAACAACGACGTCACGCTGTCGGAACTGCAGGAGTTCATCGGCGAGTTCTGGTACCACTACGACGAGGCCCACTACGACGAGCTGGCGGTGAGATACGCCCATGACGTGCGCTACGTGACGAGAAGCGATTCGGGCGCAAGCCCATTCGAGGAGCTGATGTCGCCCGAGCTCAACGGCCGAGACGCGGTGATCGAGTGGCTGTCCCAGCATCGCGAGCAAAGCCCGTACCCGCTGCGTCACCACGCCACCAGCGTCCACCGCACCGGGACCGACGGTGCGATCACCCGCGCGCGGTTCTACATCCTCGTCAACCAGATCGCCAACTTCGTGCCGTTCGCGGTCTCCAGCGGGGTCGTCACCGTCGCCGTCCGACGCGGCGACAATGGGCTGCAATTCACCGAGATGGACGTGGTTCTCGATGCGACCAACTCGGTCCTGCTGGCGGAGTTGCATGCCGACAGCGCCGCACCGTCATGACCGCCCGCGACGCATTCTCCGGCGGCGTCGCCGTCATCACCGGGGCTGGATCCGGGATCGGCGCCGGTTTGGCGCGGCACGCCCACCGGTTGGGCATGACCGTGGTGCTCGCCAACATCGACGCCGACCGCATCGCCGCGCTGCGCGACGAACTGCGCGCGGCGGGCGGCACGGCCGTCGACATCGTCTGCGACGTCCGTGATCCCGAGGCGGTGCAGGGCCTCGCGGACCGGGTCTATCGCGATTACGGCGCGGTGCGGTTGCTGGTGAACAACGCCGGTATCGAACAGTTCGGCTATCTGTGGGACACCCCGGTCGTCAATTGGCAACGCATCATCGATGTCAATGTGAGTGGAGTCTTCTACGGCGTGCGCGCCTTCCTGCCCAAAATGATCGCGAGCGACGAGCAGGCGTGGGTCTGGAACCTTTCGTCGGTCGGCGGTGTGGTGACAATGCCGTTGCAGACGCCTTACATCGTGAGCAAGCACGCGGTGCTCGCGATGACGGAATGCCTGTGCGCCGAGGTCCAGCTGGCGGGGCACGACAACCACGTTCACGTGCAGGCCGTGCTGCCCGGACCCGTCGTGTCCAACATCTTCGAATCCGCGGGTGGTGTGGACCCCGCAGACGCCACCGCTGCTGCCGCCGCCGAGTCGCATCGCTCGGCGATGCTCGACATCAAAGCCATGGCGATGGACCCGTCGACGGCCGCGGAAACACTGTTCGATCAAGCCGCCGCGGGCCGGTTCTACCTGCTCACGCACCCCGAGTACATCGGTGCGGCGATGGCGGAGCGCGCGGAAGTGCTTGCCTCACAACGACCTCCGGCGCTGCGCACCGCACGCCGGTTCGGTGCCGGCCAGCTCTGACATGGCGACGCCCAGGCTCGACCCCGACGCCGCCGCCCGCATCGCTTCGTTCGGCGACATCCCCCCGATGCGCCAGCGCGGGCTCGCGGCGGTGCGCGCCGCGCTCGAATCCGCGCCACCGCCCGAGTCGATGCCCGAGATGGCGGCCGTCACGGAAGAAGCCATTCCCGGTCCCGCGGGCGACATCCCGGCACGGGTCTACCGTCCCGACACCGACAGCGGCGGACCCGTGCTGGTGTATTTGCACGGCGGCGGGCTCGTGATGGGGTCGAACCACTCGTTCGAGCCACTGGCCCGTGAGCTGGCCGCGGCATCGGCGGCCACCGTCGTCGCGGTCGGCTACCGCCTGGCCCCGGAGTGGCCGCCACCCGCGCAGTTCGACGATGCGTACGCCGCGACGCACTGGGTGTCACGGAATGCCCGCGAGCTCCGGGTCGACCCGGAAAGACTCGGGGTGATCGGCGACAGCGCGGGTGGCGCACTGGCGGCCGGCGTCGCGCTCGCCGCGCGTGATCGCGGCGGGCCGCCGATCCGCACGCAGGTGTTGCTGTATCCAGGCCTGGACCGCGACATGACGGCTCCGTCCGTCACCGCTTTGGCCGACGCCCCGATGCTCACCCGCGACGACATCGACTACATGCACTCCCTGGTCGACGGCGACGCGGGTGCGCCCAGCAGCCCATACCTGGTGCCCGCCTACGCATCCGAGCTCGCCGGGCTCCCTCCGGCCATCGTCGTCACCGCGGAGTGCGATCCGATCCGGGATTGGGGTGAGCGGTATGCGGATCGGCTGCGGGACGCCGGCGTGCAGACCACCCTGACCCGTTATCCCGGGATGTGCCACGGGTTTCTGATGCGTTCCGATGCCACGGCGCGGGGCCGGCTGGCCATCGCCGAGATCGGCGCGCTACTGCGGGCCAAGTTCGGCCATCCGGTCGGAGTTCTGACGTCCCGGTGACCGGGCTATTGCCCCGCGCATTGTCACCACGCCGCCCACAATCAGACCACGAACTTCCAAAGGAGACAGCTGATGCTCACCGACGATCGGCGGATGGAGCTTTCCGACGTGTTACGGCCGGCCGCGCCGCCGCGCGAGGTCGACAACGTCTATACCGACGATCAGCGCGAACGCCTGCTGGACGTGGTTCGCACGGAAGGGCCGTGGCGGTTGATCATCGCGCAACACTTCGCCTCCCCCGATGAGCTGATCGCCACCATGAGCGGCCTTTTCCCCGAAGGCTTCACCCCATCGCTCGACCTGTTCCTTACCCCGACCTTCCGCGGCTACCTCGCCAACTACGGCGCGGTGCTCTACCCCGAGCTGCACGACTGCTTTTACAACGCACGGTTTCTCGATATGGCCAAGAGCTACTGGAACGCCCAGTACGCCAAGCCGCAGCTGATGCTGTTCAACATCAACGGGCCGTGCGCCAACCGCGACCCGGGGCATCTGGACTCGCCGAGCTTTCGCGGCGTGCGTCACGAGAACGCGCCGACCTGGCTCACCAGCGTGATGGGCAAGTCCGGTCTGTTCGGCGACTACCTGATCAAGATGGCGCAGGTGATCACGTGGTTCTCGCTCGATCCCGGGAGCGGCTTCACCTACTGGCCCGACGGGCCACTCAAGGCCCCCAAACGCGTGTTGCCGCCGATCAACAACCGTGGCGTGGTGGTGCAGAACGAAATGATGGTGCATCGCGGCGAGGCGAACGGGCCACTGGAGCAACAAATTCCGGCCGGATTGTCGTTCGAAACAGTCTTTTCCGGTGACCCCGGTGATCGGGATCAGTGGTTGCTCAAGAACGGCGACGAGGTGATCGCGCGCCACCACACCGACCAACTGCGGTTCCTGGTGCACTGGTCCGCCGAGGTCTTCACCGACCACGACGAGCTGAAGAAGAACATGGAGGGATCGCACGACCTGACGATCGAGAAGGCCATCGACATCATGGTCGACGACCTCAACCGCAGAGGCACCAAGCTCGACATTCCCAGTGAGCCGTTGCACGACCCGGCGTTCATCGGCGCGCTCAACGCCGGCTATGACCTCGGCGGCCCCGCCGTCTACCCCGAAGAGGCGCCCATCAGCGCATTCCAGCTCGCATGACGGATCGCCCACCGCCGAGCCGTCTGCCGGCGGAATGAGGGTCAAGCAGTTTCGTCGACGATCGCCAAACCGCCGCGCCGCACGGCTTCCAGCAGCGACCCCTGCAACGCCGAACACGCCAGGAACACGCCGCGACCGCCGGGCGTGGAAATCCTCTGCGCTTCGGCCCGTTCGACGCACCGGGCCGTCGCATCGGCGTTCCACTGCACGCTGGTCTGATTCCAGCTGCTCTTGCGGGCAAGTACCTGCGCGCCGCACCTGCGGCACCCCACGGGGCACATCGGCATCTCGTCGAGGCGATTGTCCTGCCGGACAGACGAATCGAGCGGCATCACACTAACCGGCACCCTGCGCGGCCATGTTGGCCTCGACCTCTTTCATCCACGCCTCGTAGGGCCGGGTGGTGTCAAGCTCGAACTCGAAGCGGTCCACCATGTCCGGTTCGACGTCGGCGGCATCGACGTAGAACTGCTGATACCAGCGACGTAACTGGTAGACCGGCCCGTCCTCCTCGACCAGAAGCGGGTTGTCGATGCGCGCTTTGTGCCGCCAGATCTGCACGTCCTGCTCGAACCCGATCTTTACGAAGTCGCCCAGGCTGATAGCGGTCTTCAGCGCCTCATCGCCAGGCAACTTGTCCGACTTCTTGACGATGATGCCGTATTGCAGCACAAAGGAATTCGAGTCGATCGGATAATGGCAGTTGATCAGGATCGTCTTGGCGTCGCCGTCGGTGTAGTGGTAGGTCAGGTCGTCGATCATGAAGGACGGCCCGTAGTAGGACGCCACCGACGTGGTCCCCAGCATCGTGGTCCCCTCGGGGCTACCGATGTCGGGTCGGCTCCCGCCGTTCATGTACTGGGTGGCCACCTGTCCCTCGAAGATGTTCTTGAAATAGGTGGGCAGCGAGCCGTGGATGTAGAAGAAGTGGGCCATGTCCACCACGTTGTCGATGATCTCGCGACAGTTGCTGTGCACGACCGTGGTGTACCAGTGCCAGTCGGTCCATTCGTCGCTGGTGGCGCCCTCGATGCGCGGGATGGTGACCTCCGCGGGCGGCGGTTTGCGCTCCGGGTCGTTCCACACGAACAACATCCCGTCCTGCTGCAGCGTGGTCCACGCCGCGGTGCGCGCCAGCTTCGGCGTGCGCCGGCTGTAGGGCACCTGCTTGCACCGCCCGTCACCGCCCCAGCGCCAGTCGTGGAACGGACAGGCGATCTCGTCGCCCTTGACTTCGCCCTGCGAGAGATCACCGCCCATGTGCCGGCAGAAGGCGTCAAGGACGTTGATGGTGCCGTTCGCGCTGCGGAAGACGACGAGCTTTTGTCCGAAGGCGTTGACGGCGTGCGGCTTGCCATCGCCGAAATCCCGGATCAGGCCCAGGCAGTGCCAGCCGCGGGCGAACCGCGTCGGCACGGCCTGCGCTTCAATCAGCCGAACTTCGTCGACCTCGGACTGCGTCGTCATAGGGATGATTAAACTCCCGTCGCCCCGTTTGCGGGACCGCTTGTTCCCACTGATCAGGACGGCTCTTCCGTTGCCGGGCGGCCTGGGCATACGGTTTTGCGCGTGAACCCCCAGAGCACGACGATCCCCGCCGGGCTGCCCGTGACGGATATGACGGTCGACCTGCTGGTGGTCGGGTCCGGGACCGGCATGGCCGCGGCACTGGCCGCCCACGAACTCGGGCTGTCGGTCCTGATCGTGGAGAAGTCGTCCTACGTGGGTGGATCGACAGCCCGATCGGGCGGCGCGTTGTGGCTGCCCGTCAGCCCGGTGCTACGCGATGCGGGCGCCGGGGACTCCCCCGAGCGTGCCACCGCGTATTTGGACTCGGTGGTGGCGGGTTCGGCCCCGCCGCAGCGATCGGCCGAATTCGTGGCCCACGTCCCGGCCACGGTCGACATGCTGCGCCGAACGACCCGGCTGCGGTTGTTCTGGGCCCGCGACTACTCCGACTACCACCCCGAGGAGCCGGGTGGCAGCGCGGCGGGCCGGACGTGCGAATGCCGCCCGTTCGACACCTCGATCCTCGGCCCGTACCGCACCCGGCTGCGGCCCGGCGTGCTCGAGGCCGGCGTCTCGATCCCGACGACGGGCGCCGACTACCGGTGGATGAACCTCGTGGCCCGGGTGCCGCGCAAGGGCATCCCGACGTTCGGCAAGCGGGTGGCCCAGGGCTTCGGCGGGAGGCTGATCGGCCGGCGCTACGCCGCGGGCGGCCAGGGTCTGATGGCCGGGCTGTTCGCGGGGGTGCTGCGCGCCGGTATCCCGGTGTGGACCGACTGCCCGCTCGTTCGCCTGCGAGGCGACGGGGAGCGGGTGATTGGCGCGGTCGTCGACCATGACGGGCGCGAGGTGACGATCACCGCCCGGCGCGGAGTGGTGCTGGCGACGGGCGGTTTCGACCACAGCATGGACATGCGGTGGAAGTTTCAGTCCGAGTCCCTGGGGGCCAATCTGAGCATGGGGGCCCAATCCAATACGGGTGACGGCATTCGCGCGGGGCAGGAATTCGGCGCCGACATCGCTCTGATGGATCAAGCCTGGTGGTTTCCCGCCATCGCGCCCCTGCCGGGCGGGGCGCCTGCGGTAATGCTGGCCGAACGTTCACTGCCCGGAAGCCTCATCGTCGACCAAAACGGCCACCGATTCGCCAACGAGTCAGCGGATTACATGTCGTTCGGTCAGCGATTGCTCGAGCTGGAGCGGTCGGGCAGCCCGGTGGACGCGATGTGGATCGTGTTCGACCAGCAGTACCGCAACAGTTATGTCTTTGGCGCCGAACTGTTCCCGCGCATGCGCATCCCGCAGGCGTGGTACGACGCGGGCATCGCGGTGCGGGCGGACAACCTCGGCGAGCTGGGCGACCGGATGAACGTGCCGGTGCCGGAGTTCCGCGAGACGATGACTCGCTTCAACCAAAACGCCGCCGCCGGTGAGGATCCCGACTTCGCCCGAGGGCGCAGCGCCTACGACCGCTACTACGGCGACCCCACGATCAAGCCGAACCCCAATCTGCGCCCGTTGGTCAACGGCCCGTTCTACGCCGTGAAGATGGTGCTGAGCGACCTGGGCACGTGCGGCGGACTGAAGGCCGACGAGCGCGCACGGGTGCTCCGCGAGGATGGAAGCGTGATCGCCGGCCTGTATGCGATCGGCAACACCGCCGCCAACGCGTTCGGCACGACGTACCCGGGCGCGGGGGCGACGATCGCGCAGGGCCTGGTGTACGGCTTCATCGCGGCCCGCGACGCGGCGGCGCGGGACGCGGCGCGCTAGCGGCGATCGCGAGGGCGGCGAGGCCGGGCGATGGGGGTACCTCCCGCTTGCGGGGGACGGGTCGCCGCCATCAGGATCAGTCCGCCTTGCGTTTGGCCTCGACCTGCTTCTCGACCTCACGCCAGTAGCCGGGCATCGGGCGCGGCTGCCCGAAGCCCCCCTTCGCCGCCTTCTGCAGAATGGCGTCCGCCTCGTCGATGTCCTTCATCAGTTCGAGCGCGAATTCGCGCTCCGCGGCGTAGTACTTGGCCGCCCAGCGAAGCGCGATCACCGAATACGCCCATGCGGGTTGGGCCTCGGCGCCGTCCGCGTCCTCAACCGCCTTGCGGTGCCTGGCCTCGGCGTAGGCGACGTGTTCGGCGAGCAGCTCCTTGAGCCGGGCCGGGTTGCTGAGGTGACCAAACGTCACTCGCAGCAGGACGCTGTGCTTGAGCACCGGAGGGTCCACCGGGGCGTTGTTGGTCCAGTCGGTGACCGCGGCCATCCCGGCCGGCGTGATCCTGTAGAGCCGGCGGCTGCGCGGACCCTCGTCGCGTTCAACGCGTGAGGTCACCAGGCCCAGCCCCTCGAGCTTCTTCAGCTCGGTGTAGATCTGGCTATACGACGGACTCCAGTAGTACAGATCGACGCTCCAGTCGATCCACTTTTTCAGGTCGTAGCCGGACACTTCCTCCTCGTAGGACATCATGCCCAGCAGCGCCCAGCTGGTAGCGGCAAGCACCGCCTTCCCCTGGTTTCCGCTGGCAGCGGCCATTTCTGAGTCCACATCGTCAGAGTAACAACATGGGTCGCAAGATCGCGTGACATGGACCGCTAGCCGGGACAAGCTGGTACGGGAATTCGAGCTCCTCTGAGTGCCGTTCGCCGAACGGGACGAGTACCTGGCGGCCATCGCCGAACGGCGGACCAGTGACACCCCGCCATTCGAGGGCCGCTACGTGTCGGTCGACGAAATCGCGTTCGAGCCGAAACCCGTTCGAAGAAACCATCTTCCGATCTGGATCTTCGTCCCGCTGGTGGCCGTTCCTCACCCCGACTCACCTGATCGTCAAGCCGCGCTTGCGGACCCACCACACCGCGGCGGTGGTGCCTGCGACCCAAACGGCCACGGCAATGGCCAGGTGCACGAAGCTCTTGGTGTCACGACCGAATACCGGCCAGATCATCGCGGGCAACTTGGTCCAGAGCACCTTGTGCTCGACCCCGTTCATCGGATCGGCGACGTAGTACAACACGTACGGCAGGGTCAGCACCGTCAGCCAGCTGCCGATGGTGCGCCGGTCGCCGCGCTGCCGCCATCGCCGGACCAGCGGCTCGACACCGACCGGGTGCAGCACCGAGATCAGGTTGCCCACCCCCAGCCAGGACACGATGGGCACGGCGACGGTGGGAATCGTGATCGCCAGCCGCCCAGGCGTTTCCAGGCACAGCGTCAACACCATGGCCGCCAGCAAGGTGGGCATCCCGACGATCGCAAGCAGGGCAAGGTTTTTGATCAGCAGGATTCGCCAGAACGGCACGCCGTCGGACAGGCCCGCCAGCACGCGGTAGTGATCGGCGCCCAACAGGTTGGTGGTCGTGACGTCGGCCAGCACCCACGACGAAAAGTAGGTGCCCACCAAAATCACCCAGTCGGTGTGGTGGCGCCCGATGGTCAGCGGCTGCACCAGCAGCCATGCGGCGGCGAAGACCACGTTGGCGACCACGCCCATCAGCCAGGTGCGGGGCGCGGTGAACGCCCACCGGATCTCCGCGAGCACCGCGGCCCCCAGGGCCGGCTTCTCGAAGTCCTTGGCGGCCCGCCGGGCGGCGGCCGGACGGGGGGCCGACGCGCGCACGGCGGCGCGCAACGCGGCACGCGCGCGCGGGTGCGTCGGCCGTATCTCGGTGGTGATCAACTGCGTGCTCCTGGCAATCGATCGATCAGTGCGTGATCGCGAACTTCATGCCAGGCAGGATAGCGACATGAACCGCAAGCGTGTCGTCATTGCCGGGCTTGGAGACGCGGGTGTCCTGGCCGCGATCCGGCTGTCCGGGCACGCCGACGTCGTCGGCATCTCCGTCAAGCCCGCGCTGGTCAGCGGTCAGGAACTCGGCGTTCGGCTCTCGCGCCCGCACGATTGGGCCCGCGATTACTGGATACCGTTCGACAGGTTCCGGCGCCTCGACCGGGTGCGGACGGTGCAGGCCCAGCTCACCGGCCTTGACCTGGCCGCCCGCACCGTCGTGGGCAAACGCGCCGACGGGGAAGCTCTCGCCGAGGAGTACGACGCGCTGATCATCGCGACGGGGGTCAGCAACGGCTTCTGGCGCCGGCCGACAATGCAGTCCGCGACGGACGTCGGGGCGGAGTTGCGCGCCGCGCACGACCGGCTGGCGACCGCCCGCTCGGTCGTCGTCGTGGGCGGCGGCGCGGCGGCGGTGAGCAGCGCGCTCAACCTGGCCACCACGTGGCCGGACAAGCGGATCGACCTGTACTTCCCTGGGTCGCGCGCTCTGAGCGAGTACCACCCGCGAATTTGGGACCGGATTCGCGGCCGCCTCACCGCCCTGGGCGTGCGCATCCACCCGGGCCACCGCGCCGCGCTGCCCGACGCCTTCGCGGGCGACGAGATCACCGGCGACCCGGTCCGCTGGAGCACGGGACAACCCCCGGCTTGCGCCGACGCCGTGCTGTGGGCGATCGGGCGGGTGCGACCCAACACCGACTGGCTGCCGCCCGAGCTGCTCGACGAGGACGGGTTCGTGCGCGTGACACCGGAGCTGCGGGTGCCCGGACACCGGGGCGTCTTCGCGGTCGGCGACGTCGCGGCGACCGACCCGCTGCGGAGCTCGGCCCGCAACCGCGGGGATGCGTTGGTGGCCCGCAACGTCCGGGCCGAACTCAGCGGCGGGCGGCTCGACACCTACCGCGCGCCGACGCGGCGGTGGGGTTCGCTGGTGGGGGTTCAGCCCAACGGGCTCGAGGTGTTTCTGCCCACCGGCCATGCGTTCCGCTTTCCGTCGTGGTCGGTCGAGCGGGTCGTGATGCCGTGGATCGTGCGCTGGGGCATGTATCGCGGTGTGCGGGAGAACAATCCGCTCGGCTGAGATCAGGCGCTGTTGAACAGCAGCATGAGGCCATAATCCATGTGGATCTGCTGGTGGCAGTGCAGCAGCGACAGGCCGGGCTGGTCGGCGACGAAGTCGACGTCCATGCTCTGGTAGCCGCCCAGCATCGCGACGTCCTTGCGCACGCCGGCCGTAGGCGTGCCGGCGAATTGGGTGATTTCGAACGTGTGCCGGTGCAGGTGCATCGGGTGCAGGTCGTCGCTGGCATTGCGGAAGCGCAGGCGGTAGCGCTTGTCGCGCTGCACGTTGAGCACGGGCCGGTTGGTGTCCATCGAGAAGGGCGCGCCGTTGAAGGTCCACACGTTGAAGCCATTGTCGGCGGCGTTGCGCTTCTCGATCAGCAGCTCGATCGTGTGGTCGGGCGGCGGGACGGGCCCGGGCCGCGCGAACAGGCGGTAATCCCACTTGAACGGCGGGGGCGCGGCCCAGGCCGGATCCCCGCCGCGCCCGGCGTACTCGATCACCACACCCATGCCGTGACCGCGGTCATCGTCGGACAGGTCGCCCAGCACCCATACCCCCGGATTGTTCATGGTGACCACCGCCGAAATCCGTTCGGCCGCACCGAGCCACAGCACGGGCACGGCGGCCGGATTCGGCACCGGGTTTCCGTCCAGTGCGATCACGTTGAAGGCATGCCCGGGCAAGGCCAGGCTGCGCGATTCGGTGCCGCTGCCGTTCAGGACGTGCATCAGCACCCGCTGGCCGGTGCGCACCCGGATGGGGTCGGCGTGGCCGAGCATCCGGCCGTTGACCGCGAACGCCCCGTAACTGACCTCGAAGCCGCGGGGTTCGCCGCGAGCCAGCGAGGCCGCCATCGACGACTCGCCCCTTGCCTTGAGCTCCGGGTCTTCTTCGCCGGGCAGGAAATCACTGGCCATGTCGCCGCCGCGCGTGAACGTGGGCTCGAATTCCTTGAGCGTCAGGAAGATCTCTTGGTCGTAGGCCCCGACGTTATCCCTGGGTTCGATGTAGACCGGGCCGACCAGGCCACTGTATTGCCCGCGGGACAGGTCGGCGCGCGGGACCACATGGGTGTGATAGAAGCGGAAGCCCGCCGGGCCGGGGACGAAGGAGATGCGCCGCATGCCGTGCGCGGGCACGTAGGGGGTGCCCTCTTCGGCGGAGCCGTCGACGTCGACGCCCACGTGCTGGCCATGCCAGTGCAGCTGCTCGGGGGAACCGGTGTCGTTGAAGACATCCACGGTCGTCCGCTGGCCCTCCTTGAACCGCAGCAGCGGTCCGGGGAATTGGCCGTTGTAGGTCAGGGTCGACACGACGTGGCCCGGTGCCAATTCGACTGTGCCGGTGCCGATCCGCAGCGTGTAGTCGGGCTTGCCGGCGGGTTGTTCGGACCGCCCACACGCGGCGCCCCCGCCCGCGGCCAGGGCGGCGAGCCCACCCCATTTGAAGAAGTCACGTCGATCGAGCGGCACGGTCATCATCCCCGCGGGTGCGCATCCAGGGCTGGCAACAGGAAGTCGATGCGTCCGTCCAATTCGCTTGCCACCCTTTCGAATTCGCGGTAGCCGCCGGCCGACGGGTCGGGCAGGCTCCAGTGCGTCGTCGCCAGGTCATGGTCGAGCGCGTACTCGCGCACCCTGTCGCAGAGCGTGATCACGCACTCGAAGCGGCGCCGGGCCACGGCGGCCAACGGTTGGGGCCGGCGCCCTGCAAGGTCGATGCCGTACCTGTCGCGCATGACGCGTATCGCGTTGGGGTGCAGCTGCGGTTTGGGGTGGCTGCCCGCGCTCGCGGCCCGAATGCGGCCCTGGCCTTTGTGCTCCAGCAGCGCCGCGGCCATGGGTGATCGTGCGCTGTTGCCGGTGCACAAGAACAGCACCGACCGCGAAGCCGGCTTTGCGACGGGACTCGGCGCGAGTGCCGGATGCAGCGCCGCGGCGGCCTCGCGGAACGCCCCGGCGCAGCCCGTGAGGTTCAGGCGGTAGTAGGTGTCGCGGCCGTCGAAACTGCTGCGCCGCGCGTCGACGAGGCCGGCCGAGCGCAGCAGCCGCAGGTGATAGGAAACCAGGTTCTGCGGCTCGTCGACGGCGGCAGCCAACTCCCGCACGCGGCGGTCGCTCCCCGCGAGTTCGGTCAATATGGCCCAGCGCACCGGATGCGAGGCCATCCGCATCAGCGACGGGACCGCCGTCTTATCTGCCACCATCTCGGCCGAGAATACATCAAACCAGTTTGATAGGTTGGCGTGGCGTATGCGGTAAGGAGACCGATTGGCCGACAACGACACCGGCGAGCTTCGCCGGAGCCTGGGCGTATTCGACGCGGTGACAATCGGACTGGGTTCGATGATCGGCGCCGGGATTTTCGCCGCGCTCGGTCCCGCGGCGCGCGCGGCGGGCTCGGGGCTGCTGCTGGGCCTGGCGGTGGCCGCGGTGGTGGCCTACTGCAACGCCACCTCGTCCGCGCGCCTGGCCGCCCGCTACCCCGCCTCCGGGGGCACTTATGTGTACGGCCGCGAGCGGCTGGGCGATTTCTGGGGATACCTGGCGGGGTGGGGTTTCGTCGTGGGCAAGACCGCGTCGTGCGCCGCGATGGCCCTGACCATCGGCTCCTATGCGTGGCCGTCGCACGCGCACCCGGTCGCGGTCGCGGCCGTGGTGGCGCTGACCGCGGTGAACTACGCCGGGGTGCGGAAGTCGGCCTGGCTGACCCGCATCATCGTCGCGCTCGTCCTCGCGGTGCTGGCCGCGGTGGTCGTGACGGCGTTCGCCTCGGGAGCGGCCGACGTCGAACAACTCCGCCCGGCGAATGCGACCGTCGGCGGGGTGGTTCAGGCGGCGGGGCTGTTGTTCTTCGCCTTCGCCGGCTATGCGCGCATCGCCACCCTGGGCGAGGAGGTGCGCGACCCGGCGCGCACCATCCCCCGCGCGATACCGCTCGCCCTCGCCATCACCCTGGCCGTCTACGCCCTGGTGGCCGTAGCGGCGCTGGCGGTACTGGGACCCCGGCGCCTCGGCCAGGCCACGGCGCCGCTGGTGGACACCGTGCGGGTGGCCGGGACGGGCTGGCTGGCGCTCGTGGTGCAGGTGGGTGCGACGGTGGCGGCGCTGGGCTCGTTGCTGGCGTTGATTCTCGGCGTCTCGCGCACGACCCTGGCCATGGCGCGCGACCACCACCTCCCGCACACGCTGACCGCCGTGCACCCGCGTTTCCACGTGCCGCACCGCGCCGAACTGCTGATCGGCGCCGTCGTCGCGGTCTTGGCCGCCGCCGTCGACCTTCGGGGCGCAATCGGCTTTTCTTCATTCGCCGTGCTGATCTACTACGCGATCGCCAACGCCTCCGCTTTCACCCTCGGCGCCGATGAGGGCCGCCCGCACCGAGCGATCCCGGTGTTGGGACTGACCGGGTGTGTCGTCTTGGCATTCGCGATGCCCCTGTCCTCGGTGCTGGCTGGCCTGGCGGTGCTGGGCATTGGCGTCGCCGCCTACGCGATTCGGCGCGTCGCGACGAACTGAGAGTGGCGCGCTGATTCGATAAGTGCTTATATAGAAGAATGTCGAAACAAGGGCTGGCATGTTGCCCGACCCTGGCGACGGCCGCGATGGCCGAGTCCCAGGCCAACGAGCTGGCGACGATGTTCAAAGCGCTGGGCGACCCCGTTCGCCTCAGGCTGTTGAGCCTGATCGCCAGCCACCCCGGCGGTGAGGCCTGCGTCTGCGAGATCTCGGCCACCTTCGACCTGTCGCAGCCGACGATTTCCCACCACCTCAAGCTGCTGCGCTCGGCCGGGCTGCTGGACTGCGAGCGCCGGGGCACCTGGGTCTACTACTGGGTGATTCCCGCCGCGCTGCAGCAACTTTCGTCGGTGCTGAAACCATGACCAGGGCGCTCACGGCGGACGCGACGGCGACCCGGCTCCCCATCCTGGACCGGTTTCTGCCGATCTGGATCGGCGCCGCGATGGCCACGGGCCTGTTGCTGGGGCGCATCGTTCCCGGTCTCGGTAACGCGCTGAGTGCCGTTGCCGTTCAAGGGGTTTCGCTGCCGATCGCGGTCGGACTACTCGTCATGATGTACCCGGTGCTGGCCAAGGTTCGCTACGACCGGCTGGACGAAGTCACCGCCGACCGCAAGCTGATCGCGTCCTCCGTATTGCTCAATTGGGTGGTCGGACCCGCGGTGATGTTCACGCTGGCGTGGTCGCTGTTGGCCGACCTGCCCGAGTACCGCACCGGCCTGATCATCGTCGGGCTGGCCCGCTGCATCGCGATGGTCATCATCTGGAACGACCTGGCGTGCGGGGACCGCGAGGCCGCGGCCGTGCTGGTCGCGTTGAATTCGCTGTTCCAGGTGGTCATGTTCGCCGCGCTGGGCTGGTTCTACCTGTCGGTGCTGCCCGGGTGGCTGGGCCTGCCCCAAACCGGCATCCACGTCTCCCCGTGGCAGATCGCCAAGGCGGTGCTCGTCTTCCTCGGCATTCCGCTGCTCGCCGGATACCTGTCCCGCCGGCTGGGCGAACGAACCCGGGGCCGCGACTGGTACGAAACGCGGTTCCTCCCCCGCATCGGGCCGTGGGCCCTGTACGGGTTGCTGTTCACCATCGTGATTCTCTTTGCCCTGCAGGGCCACGCGATCACTTCGCGGCCGTGGGACGTGGCCCGCATCGCGATTCCGTTGCTGGCCTACTTCGCGATCATGTGGGCGGGCGGGTACGGCCTCGGACTGCTGCTGCGACTCGGCTACGCCCGCACCGCCACCCTCGCGTTCACCGCCGCCGGGAACAACTTCGAACTGGCCATCGCGGTCGCCATCGCGACCTACGGCGTCACGTCGGGGCAAGCCCTTGCCGGGGTTGTCGGACCACTGATCGAGGTGCCCGTGCTAATCGCGCTGGTCTACGTGTCGCTTGCGCTGCGCCCCAAGCTATTTCGCGGAGCCCAGGCCGATGCCCGGTAAACCCAGCGTCCTGTTCGTCTGCGTGCACAACGCCGGGCGCTCGCAGATGGCCGCCGCCTTGCTGAGCACGAAGGCCGAAGACCGCATCGAAGTCCGCTCGGCCGGAACGCAACCCGCCGACGAAATCAACCCCGTTGCGATTGCCGCGATGGCCGAGCTGGGCATCGATATCACCGCCGCCAGCCCGAAAGTCCTCACCGGCGACGACGTGCAGCGCAGCGACGTCGTCATCACCATGGGCTGCGGCGACACCTGTCCTTACTTTCCGGGAGTGTCCTATCGCGACTGGAAAGTGCCCGACCCCGCAGGCCAACCGCTCGCCGCGGTGCGCGCCATCCGCGACGACATCGCCCAGCGCGTCGAGGCGCTGATCGCCGAACTCCTACCCACCACCACCCCATAGCCGCACCGTAGAGAAAGGACACCTCATGTCTCGTGTGCAACTCGCCCTCAACGTCGACGACCTCGGCGAGGCGATCGCGTTTTACTCCAAGCTGTTCGGCACCGAACCGGCCAAGGTCAAACCCGGGTACGCCAACTTCGCGATCGCCGAACCCCCGCTGAAGCTGGTGCTGCTCGAGAACCCCGGCCACGGCGGCAGCCTCAACCACCTCGGTGTGGAGGTCGCCTCCAGCGACACCGTGCACGACGAAATCGCGCGCCTGACCGAAGGCGGCCTCGTCACCGAGGAGGAGCTCAACACCACCTGCTGCTTCGCCAACCAGGACAAGGTGTGGGTCACCGGCCCCGGCGGGGAACGCTGGGAGGTCTACACCGTCATCGCCGACTCCGAGACCTTCGGACCCAGCGACGAAGCCGTAGAAAGCTGCTCTTGTAGCGGATAGGCGGGCCGATACGGTTCCCCGGGAGGCCGAACGGGAAGACTGAGCGGATGGCCGACCCCGGAGAAGACGCGTTCGAAAAGCTGGTCGCGGTGCTGAACTACCCGATGTACGTGGTGACCACGCGGGCCGACGACATCGCGGCGGGCTGTCTGGTTGGGTTCGCCAGCCAGACCAGCATCCACCCGCCTCGATTCCTGGTCGGGCTGTCCAAGAAGAACCACACGTTCCGGGTCGCCACCGAGGCGACTCACCTGGCGGTGCACGTGTTCGACCGCGAGCACCTCGACATCGTGGAGCTGTTCGGCAGCCAAACCGGCGACACGATCAACAAGTTCGACCGCTGCTCGTGGCACAGCGGTCCGGCGCAGATCCCCATCCTCGACGACGCGGCCGCATGGTTCGTCGGCGAGATTGTCGAGCGCTTCTCGCTGGGCGACCACGTCGGGCATCTGCTCGCGCCGGTGGACGGCCGGCCCCCGCGGGAACTGGAAAGCTGGGTGTCCTTCAGCGACGTTCAGCATCTGGAACCCGGCCACGAGGCGTAACGGTGATTCCCCGGGTGGGCACCGTTGCCGGCATCGCCGAACTCGCATCGTTCTACGCCGATCCCCCGCCAGGCGTGCGGGCCAACATGATCTTCAGCGCCGACGGCGCGGCCGCGTTCGGCGGCCGGGCCGGTCCACTGTCGTGTCCCGTCGATCAACAGCTGCTGAAAACCCTGCGGGGCTTCGCCGACGTCGTCCTGGTGGGCGCCGGCACGGTGCGCGCTGAGAACTACGGCCCGGTGCGGCTCATCGACGCGGGCCGGACCGCACCACCCCCGATCGCGGTGATCAGCCGCAGCGGCCGGCTGCCGTCGAGGCTGTTCGACGACCCCGACCAGCCACCGATCGTGGTGACGTGCGCGCAGGCCGCGGCGGCGCGAGAGGACTTCGGCGACGGCGGGCGGCAGGTATTGGTGGCGGGCGAAGAATCCGTCGACGTGGCACGGGTCGTCGCGCTGCTGCGCGCACGAGGGCTGCACCGCATCCTGTGCGAGGGCGGCCCGACCGTGCTCGACGAGCTGGTGGAGGCCGATGCCGTCGATGAGATCTGCGTGACTTTGGCCCCCAAACTCGCCGCCAGCCAGCCGGTGGGCCACCGCCTGACGCCGTCGTCGCTGCCCGCACCGGTGACGATGCGCCTCGAACACGCGCTGGTTTGCGACGGCTACCTGTTCTTGAAATACCGCCGCTGATTCCGCTCGACATGCAGCCGACGGGACCGCTTCCTATGATGGAAATGCCCGGTTGAACACTCACATCGAATCGCCTGCGCGGCATCATTTTCAGTTCCTCGCCGTCCACTTTCTCGAGCCACACAGAGGAGGACTATCGGCCAGGTGAGCAGCTCAAAAGACGACCATGACTACCGCAATCTGGCGGTCAACCGGCTGCGGCCCAGCGAACTGCAATGGGCGCTGAACCACGACGCCGTGCACGGAATCGCGTACGCCTTCAAGAATCCCGTCGCCGTCGCCGAATCCATCGACGATCCCGACGACGACAGAAAGACCTATCTGATCCGCGTCAAGCGCGACGACCTGGCCAACGCTTTCGGGAAGATCAACGACTGGATCACCGAAAACCCCGGCCCCGCCGGGATGCAGGCCTTCGGATTCGTGCGGGCGCTGTCCCGCGAAGGGCTGACCGAACGCACCAGCGGTGACGACGAACTCCGTTAATCCGCGTTGCGCAATTAGCTGGCTTTCGCTATTCACCGTGCCCAGCGGCCTGTGAAACCTTAGCCTTATGCCTGCGCACGGTCGGTGACTGAGGAGTCGGGATGGGTGACACGACCGCGGATTCGCGGGAGGGTTCGCAGTTCGGGCCATATCTGCTGCGGCGGCTGATCGGTCGCGGCGGCATGGGCGACGTCTATGAGGCCGAGGACACGGTCCGGGAACGCACCGTCGCGCTGAAGCTGATGTCGCAGACGCTGTCCACCGACCCGGTCTTCCGCTCCCGCATGCAGCGCGAGGCCCGCACCGCGGGCCGGCTGCAGGAGCCGCACGTGGTCCCGATTCATGACTTCGGCGAGATCGACGGCCAGCTGTATGTCGACATGCGCCTGATCGACGGCAAAGACCTGGCCACCATGCTGAGCCGGTACGGGCCGCTGTCCCCGCCCCGGGCCGTGGCCATCGTGCGCCAGATCGGCTCGGCGCTCGACGCCGCGCACGCCGCCGGGGTCCTGCATCGCGACGTCAAGCCGGAAAACATCCTGGTGAGCGCGGACGACTTCGCCTACCTCGTGGACTTCGGGATCGCCAGCGCCAGCGCCGACGAAAAGCTGACGCAGATCGGCACCACCGTGGGCACCGTCAAATACATGGCCCCGGAGCGGTTCAGCGACTCCGATGTCACCCATCGGGCCGACATCTACGCCTTGGCCTGCGTGCTGTACGAGTGCCTGACCGGATCCCCGCCGTACACCGGCGACCAGATCAGCGTGATGGGCGCCCACCTGCACCAGGCGATCCCAAAGCCCAGTGCCGCGCGGCCGGGCATCCCGGTCGCCTTCGACGCGGTGATCGCCCGCGGCATGGCGAAGGATCCCGTGGACCGCTACGCCAGCTGCGGTGACCTGTCCGCGGCCGCCTACGCGGCGCTGGCCGAACCCGACCAGGACCGGGCCACCGACATCCTGGCGCGCAGCCAGGTGGCGCGGATGCCGGCGGCATTCGCCGGCCAGCAGCCCGGGGGAATTGCCCAGGCCGCCCCCGCGCACGCCCCGTCGTCCGGCCCGATGTGGGCGGCGCCGCCACCACCCGGGGGCCCGGGGCCCCAGCCGACGGGCTGGCCCGGCGCCCCCACCTGGGGTCCCAGCACCACCGGGGTGCCATGGGGGCAGCCGCCGCGGCGCAGCAAAAAGCCCTGGCTGTGGGTGGGCGTCGCCGCCACCGCACTGGTGGCCATCGTGGGCGTGGCGCTCGCCGTCGTTCGGCCGTGGGAGTCTTCGTCCGCGCCCACGCCGACCAAGCAACCACCGCCACCGGACGCCGTTGCGCTCCGGGTCCTCGATGACGGTGTATTCGTCGGCAGCTCGGCGGCGTCGATGACCATCGACATCTTCAACGAACCCATCTGCCCGCCCTGCGGCAGTTTCATCAGGTCGAACGCGGGTGACATCGAGAGCGCCGTGAACAACAAGAAGCTCGCGGTGCGCTACCACCTGCTCGACTTCCTCGACGACAAGTCGCACAGCAAGAACTACTCGACCCGGGCGGTGGCGGCGTCCTACTGCGTGGCCGCCCAGAATGACGCCAAGACCTACACCGCCTTCTATTCGGGCTTGTTCGCCAGCAACTTCCAGCCGGCGGAGGACGCCGCGGAGGACCGCACCGACGGCGAACTGGCCCAGCTGGCCAAGACCGTCGGTGCGGACGCCGACGTGCTGACGTGCATCAAGTCCGGGGACGAAGTCGGCGCGGGCAAGGCGAAGTCCGCGGCCGGGTACGCGACGCTGTCGGGGCTCAACGCCAATTCGACACCCTTCGTGTGGGACGGCACCGCGTCGGTGAACTACTCCGACCCGACCTGGCTGACGAAGCTCCTCGGATAGCCCGCCGATGAGCGATGACATCAGGGCGAGCGACGACGACCGCAACGCCATCTGCCAGGCGCTCGACGCAGCGCTGGGTGACGGTCAGCTGTCGACCGAAGAGCACCGCGAGCGGGTAGCCGCCGCAACCAGGGCGACCACCCTGCGCGAGCTGCGGTCGCTGGTGACCGACCTGCAGATCCGGCCGGCCCCGGAGCGAACGCCGGCCCCGCGGTCACGAATCGGCCGGCGCGGGGCCTGGATCGCCATCGCCTGCGCGGTGGTGCTGCTCGGCGCGGGCCTCGCCTGGGGACTGCAGCGCGACACCCCGTCCGCCCCGCCGGCGACGCCCACCCACAGCCAGGGCTTTTTGCTGCGCCGCGGCGGCTGCCCCCATGGCAC
>NZ_LZKF01000115.1:0-546 GCF_001672665.1 Mycobacterium sp. E2238
TCGCCGAGCTTTCCAAGAGCTACAACGCGATCGAGAAGGACATCGGCTACCGCACGGTGCCGGGGCCGGGCAGCGCCGGGTGGTTGCGCCTGGGCGTCATCACCGCCCTGATCGCGACGGCGCTGGCGCTGCTGATCAACCGGCGGCTCCCGGTCTGATCGCTCAGGAGGGCAGCCGGCGGTTGAGGAACAAGCCGGCCAGGATGGCGCCGGCCATCGCGACGGCCCCCAGCAGCATCCACGCCAGGCTGGCGTCGCCCTTGACGGTCTCGTAGCCGATCTGGCGCTGCAGGGTCGCATAGACGTTCTTCAGCGACTCGAGGCTGTCGGCGTGGAACGACTGGCCGTCGGTGATCTCGCAGATCTTCTGCAGCGTCTGATCGTCGACGGGAACGGGGACGGCGACCCGCTGCCCGTCCATCTCGATCTCGCCGGTCTTGGTGCCGAACGAGATCGTCGAGATGGGCACTCCCTCGTCGCGCGCCAGCCGCGCCGCGGTGTACACCCCGTCATGCGGATCGCTGGGGTTGGACGGCTTGTTCTCCTT